>NZ_CDXDOS010000012.1:0-34800 GCF_978021245.1 Frankia sp. CoBUL1 | reverse complement strand
GAGCCTAGAGACCGACGCCGTGATACAGGGCGCCGATCTCGTGACGGGTGAGGTGACGGGCCCGCCCGGCGCGCAGGGTTCCCAGCGACACCGCCCCGAACCGGGTGCGCACCAGTCGATGCACCGGGTGGCCGACGGCGTCCATCATCCGGCGGACGACGTGCTTGCGCCCTTCGTGCACGACGACCTCGACCATCACCCGTCCGTTCGCGTTGTCGACGATGCGCGCCGAGTCCGCGCGCACCGGGCCGTCGTCGAGTTCGACCTCCGCGCGCAGCTGGCGCAGGACGTCACGGCGCAGCGGGCCGGACACCTCGACGAGGTAGGTCTTGGGGACGGCGAACGAGGGATGGGTGAGCCGGTGCGCGAGCTCTCCGTCGTTGGTGACGAGCAGCAGCCCCTCGCTGTCGGCGTCGAGCCGGCCGACGTGGAACAGCCCACCGCCGAACTCCGTGAGCAGATCCGCGATCGTCGGCCGACCCCGGTCGTCCGACATCGCCGAGAGCACCCCGCGCGGCTTGTTCAACGCCAAGTGGACCAGACCCGTCCGGGTGACGATCCGCTCACCATCGACCTCGATGAGGGCGGTTTCGGGATCGACCCGGCGGCCCTGCTCGCGCACCACGGTGCCATCCACCCGGACCCGACCGGCAGCGATCAACTCCTCGCCGTGCCGGCGGGAGCCCACCCCGGCGGCGGCCAGCACCTTCTGCAGCCGGATGCCCTGGTCCTGGGGCTCGTCCGGGCGGTCACCGATACTCATGACGGGAACCTGGTACTCATGACGTAACAATGTCATCAATCTCATCGATACCGGGCAGCAGGGGGGCAATCGGCGGCAGTTCGTCGAGCCCGCGCAGCCCCATCCGTTCGAGAAAGTAGTCGGTGGTGCCGTAGAGGATCGCGCCGGTCTCCGGATCGTGCCCCACCTCCTCGACCAGGCCGCGGGCGGTGAGGGTGCGGATGACGCCGTCGGCGGAGACACCCCGCACCGCCGAGATCCGCCCCCGGCTCACCGGCTGCTGGTAGGCGACGACGGCCAGGGTCTCCAGCGCAGCCTGCGACAGCCGGGCCGACTGGCCGGCGAGCACGAAGCGCTCGACCCAGGGGGCGCACTCGTCCGCGGTGTAGAAGCGCCAGCCGCCACCGGTGTGCCGCAGCCGGAAGCCACGGCCGTCGCGGACATACTGCTCGGCGAGCTGCGCGAGCAGCCGCTCGACCTCCAGCGCCGGGGCGCCGAGGCCGGTCGCAAGCTCCGCGACGCCGACCGGCTTCTCCGCGACCATGAGGACCGCCTCGAGCAACGCGCCCAGCGGCGGCCGGGCCTCCCCGGCAACCCCGGCAACCCCGGTCACGACGCCACCTCCCGCGACTCCTCCTGCGCGTCCCCACCGTACCGATCAGATCCGAACAGCCCGTGGCCGATCGGCGGGGCGTCCGCCTCGACCGCCGGATCCAGGGCGATCCAGCGCACCGTCAGCTCGCCGAGCGGGACCTGCTGGTCGAAGGAGATCCGGCCCTCGCGGAAGAGCTCCAGCAGCGCCAGGAACCGGGCCACCGCCTCGATGGTCTGCCGACAGCCGACGCACAGCATCCCGAAGGTCGCGGTGCCCACCTCGCGCAGCATCGCGATGACGGCGAGCATGTGCTCCCGCACGCTGATCCGGGGCAGGTGCACGTGATCGGTCGCAACCAGCGGCGGCAGCGGCGGCTCACGCAGCCGGGCCGCGAGCGCCGCGAGCTCCGTCGGGCCGATGCCGATCTGGACCTCCGGCAGCGCGGCGGCGTAACGGGGCTCCAGGGGTACCGCCCGGGGGGTGTGGCGCGCCTCCAGGGCCATGAGGCCGGCGAAGAGCGCCGCAGCCTCCTTGTACGCCTTGTACTGCAGCAGCCGGGCGAAAAGCAGGTCGCGGGCCTCCAGCAGGGCCAGGTCCGCCGACTCGTCCTCGGACAGGGCGCCCGGCAGCAGCCGGGCCGCCTTCAGGTCGAGCAGAGTCGCCGCGATCACCAGGAACTCGGTGGCCTGGCCGAGGTCGAACCGGTCCCCCAGCCGCCGGATGTGCGCGACGAACTCGTCGGTGACTTGGGAGAGCGCGACCTCGGTCACGTCGAGGCGATGCTTGGCGATGAGCGAGAGCAGCAGGTCGAAGGGGCCGGTGAAGTTGTCGAGTTCGACGACGAAGGTCTCCGTGCGCCCACCACGACCCGTCGGCACGCCGGTGCGCGGGGCGGCCTTCCCGTCGGCCTGGTCAGCCGGAGCGGCCTGGTCAGCCGGAGCGGCGCGAGACCGGGTCATGGTGCCACGCTACGCCCCGGCGGCGTCGACGTGATCATCATCACCCCAGGTTGAGGCCTATCAGCGAGGCGAGTCCCCGCAGCAACGGGCCGATGAGCTGGCCGACGACCGAGGGGAATCCGACGAACAGCACCGGCAGCAGCAACAACGCCAGCAGGATGCCCAACCCGATGTTGCGCTCGGCCAACTGGTACCGGGCGTTGCGCCAGCCAGCCGTGGTCGGAGCGAGCAGGAACAGCAACCGCCCGGCGTCTGTCGGGGGGACCGGGACAAGGCTGATGATGAACATCGACCCGAACGTGACGGCCATCCACAACGCGAGCTCGGCACCGAAGCTGTTCGGCACCGTCACCTCGGTGACGCGGTCACCGAGTCGCACCAGCCCCGGCTCGCCGAGCGGCTGGAACACCGCCAGGGCGGCCAGGGCGAGCAGGAGATACGTCAGCGGCCCGGCCAGGACGGCAGCGGCCACGTGGAACCGGCGGCGCCGCCACACGTCGTTCATGGGCACCGACTCGGCCCAGCCGTAGCCGACGACGAAGACGGCGACTGCGCTGAACGGGCTGAGCCGGTCCTTCAGGCCCGTCATCATCCGCCCCAAGCGCATCGGGGTCGGGTCACGGACCAGCCGGGCCACGAGCACCTGGACGGCGTCGTGGGCGAAGATCCCGATGAGGAAGGCGAGGAGGATCCCGAGAAGCGCCGCGGGTTCGGCAAGGTGGAACAGCACGTCGCTACCTTTTCGCCCCGATCGCCTCGTTGTCCCGGTTCAGCCGACGGCTGGCGGCGTGTCGTGCCGGACCATCAGTTCCCGGGCGAGTCGCCGGTAGCCGGCAGCCCCCACCGACGTCGGGGCGTAGGTGGTGATCGGCTCGCCGGCCACCGTGGTCTCCGGGAACCGAACCGTCCTGTTGATCACAGTGTGGAACACCTCGTCCGGGAACCGTTCGACGACCCGGGCCAGCACCTCCCGGGCGTGCAGGGTGCGGGCGTCGTACATGGTGGCCAGAATGCCGGCGAGCTCCAGGCGCGAGTTGAGCCGCTCGCGCACCTTGTCAATGGTCTGCAACAGCAGCGCCACTCCCCGCAGCGCGAAGTACTCGCATTCCAGCGGGACGATGACGGCGTCCGCCGCCGTCAGCGCGTTCACGGTCAGTAGGCCGAGCGAGGGCTGGCAGTCGACGAGGATGACGTCGTACTCGTCGAGGATCGGCGCCAGCGCGCGGGCGAGGCTGTGCTCGCGGCCGACCTCGGTGACCAGCAGCACCTCCGCGGCGGACAGGTCGATGTTGCTCGGCAGCAGGTCGAGCCCGTCGACCTGGGTCTCGACGATCACCTCGCGGACGTCGGCGTCCCCGCCCAGCAGGAGGTCATGCACCGTCAGGTCGAACTGCATCGGGTTGACGCCGAGCCCGACCGACAGCGCACCCTGAGGATCGAAGTCGACGAGGAGTACCCGCCGGCGGTACTCCGCGAGAGCGGCACCCAGATTGATCGTACTGGTGGTCTTGCCAACCCCGCCCTTCTGGTTGCACATCGCGACGATCCAGGCGGGACCGTGCGACGTCAGCGGGGGCGGGACGGGAAACGACGGCAGCGGCCGTCCGGTGGGTCCGGGCTCGCCCACCCCCGCATCGACACTCTCACCGCCGGCCTCGAGCCGCCCGTCCTCGGACAGGCGGGGATCACCGACCGTCACCTCTCCGTAGAAGCGGCGGGTCGGTGAGGCGACGGACGACGTGTCGGTGAAACGGACCACTGAGGGATTGCTCCTTCTACAAAGAGCAGAAACGGACCGGTAGGAGCGTACCGACACCGACCCGTTCTCGGTGGCGCCGGGTGGCCGTAAAGCGGCGTGTCGCGCCATGAGCGGCGTGACCACGTTGGACGGACCCCACCTGTGTTGGACGGACCCCACCAACGGAGGTAGGAAATCAGACATCGGGGGGTAACCGCTCCGGTTCGACGAGGGATTCATCTCTCCGATCAGTGCTCGGGGAGACTCGAGGAGAAGGGATCCGGGATGGGCGCGCAGACGGTGGAAGCGGTGGTGGCCCGGGAGAAGGGCGCCGCGGTCTCGCTGGAGCAGATCGTTGTTCCGGATCCGGGTCCAGGCGAGGCACGGGTACGGGTGCGCGCCTGCGGCGTATGCCATACCGACCTGCACTACCGCGAGGGCGCGATCAACGACGACTATCCGTTCCTGTTGGGGCACGAGGCGGCCGGCACCGTCGAATCGGTGGGCGAGGGCGTGGTGGGTCTGGCCCCGGGTGACTACGTGGTGCTGGCCTGGCGGGCCCCCTGCGGAACCTGCCGGGCCTGTCGGCGCGGCATGGCCTGGTACTGCTTCGACTCCCGCAACGCGCGAAATCCGATGACCCTGGCGGACGGGACGCCGCTGGCGCCGGCGCTGGGCATCGGCGCGTTCACGCCGCTGACCCTGGTCGCCGCAGGCCAGTGCGTGCCGGTGGACCCCGCGGCCCGGCCAGAGGCGGCCGGGCTGATCGGCTGCGGGGTGATGGCCGGTTTCGGTGCCGCCGTGAACACCGGCAGGGTCACCCGGGGTGAGACGGTGGCGGTGATCGGCTGCGGCGGGGTCGGCGGCGCGGCGATCGCCGGCGCCTCGATCGCGGGAGCGCGGAAGATCATCGCGGTCGATGTCGACGACCGGAAGCTCACCTGGGCCCGACGCTTCGGTGCCACCGATGTCGTGAATGCCACGGCAGACGATCCGGTGGTGGCCATCCGGGCGCTCACCGACGGCTTCGGCGCCGATGTGGTCATCGATGCGGTGGGCCGCCCGGAGACCTACCGCCAGGCCTTCGACGCCCGCGACCTGGCGGGGCGGCTGGTCCTGGTGGGTGTACCCGACCCGACGATGACCGTGGAGCTGCCGCTCGCCGAGGTCTTCGGCCGCGGCGGTCACCTGTCGTCGTCCTGGTACGGCGACAGCCTGCCGAGCCGTGACTTCCCGATCCTCATCGACCTCTATCGCCGGGGCCGGCTCGACCTCGACGCCTTCGTCACCGAGACCATCGGGATCGGCGACGTCGAGGAGGCGTTCACCCGGATGCAGCGCGGCGACGTGTTGCGCAGCGTCGTCATCCTCTGAGTCGTCGTTTGAGTCGCCGTTCACCGGGCCGCCATCTACTGAACCATCGTTCACCGAACCATCGTTCACCGAGCCTTTGCTCACTGGTGAGCTTCGTCGGCGGCGGGTCCACCCGGAGCCGGGAACCGCCGGATACGGTCGACCCCACCGGGTGCACCGCCGTCCGACGGCACCCGCGACACGCGCAGCGGGCAGCGGGCAGCGGGCAGACCGATCGGGTCGAGGAGGGGACGCAATGATCGTCAATACCGGGCTTCGGGTGGATCGGGTGATCACACGCGGCGACTTCACGCTCGACGGTCAGTCGTTCACGGTCGACAACAACGTCTGGCTCGTGGGAAACGACGACGAGGTACTGGTCATCGACGCCGCGCACGACCCGTCGGTGATCGCGGCGGCCATCGGCACCCGCGTGGCCACATCGATCATCGCTACACACGGTCACAACGACCACATCAATGCGGCGGCGGAGCTCGCGGACCTGGTCCGGGCGCCCATCGCGCTGCACCCTGCCGACGTGGTGCTGTGGAAGGCGATCTATCCGCACCGGGCGCCCGACCACGCGCTCGCGGACGGACAGCTCATCAGCCTGCCCGAAGGTGGAGCGCTGCGCGTCCTGCACACCCCGGGCCACTCTCCCGGCGGGATCTGCCTGTTCGGGGAGATCAACGGCGACCCGGTCCTGTTCAGCGGCGACACGCTCTTCCGCGGGGGTCCCGGGGCGACCGGGCGATCCCACTCCGACTTCCCGACCATCCTGGCCTCGATCCGCACCAGACTGCTCACCCTGCCCGCGCACACCGTCGTGCACACCGGTCACGGCGACGACACGACCATCGGCGAGGAGGGTGTCGACTACGACGACTGGGTGAACCGCGGCCACTGAGCGGCCACCGAGCGGGCGCTGAGCGGCCACCGAGCGGGCGCGCTGAGTGGGCGCAACCGGCGCGGGCACGACCGGGCCGGTCAGCGGCCGCCGACCGGCCGCTTCCCCGCATCACCGCCGGGTGTACGCACCGGACCCCCGGGTGTACGCACCAGGCTAGAGTCGGCCCGCGGTGCGCCGGGTGCCGCTGCTCTGCCCGCGACGCGCCGCCCACATCGGGGAGACGATCGCGACCAGCGCGACCGCGACACCAACCTGCAGGATGTGCCGGATCCAGTCGAAGCCGCCGGTGTGGCGCACGCCGAGCGCGCTCGCGATCACGTTACCCACCAGCGCGCCGATGATGCCGAACCCGACCGTCAGCCAGAGTGGGATGTTCTGCCGACCCCGGACGATCAGACGGGCCAGAAGACCGATCACCAGACCGGCCAGAACGATCCAGATAATTTGGAACACCGAACACCCTCCAGAACCTGAGTCTGCCTCCTCTTCGTCTCCATGAACCCGGCTGCACAAACACCGCGGGCACTCGACCTGCACCGGATGCACAAACCTTCCTTATTTGGTTTTTTCCTGGAAAATAGGCATAACCCGGCGGAACGCCGACCGTCCGTCAACGCGGAAGATCCCGGACGTCGACGGCCCGCAGATTGATGTTCGCGAATCCCTGGTGCATTCCGGGTACCAGGTCGACCCAGAAATAACCACGCAGCCGGTAGGAACCCTGCACGTAGCCGAAGGAAGCACCGCTGTGCGCCATCTCGGCAAGGCGGTACGTGCTCCCGAAGCACTCCTTCCCCGGCCCGAGCGCCCCGCACGCGTCGAAGAGGGTGAAGTTGGGCCGGTTGTCCCCCCCAAAGTCCGGTCCGGGGTAGAAGGCCCCTTCGTTACCCTCGGCGAGGGTGGAGATGTCGAGGAAGATGATCTGGGTGTCGTGGGCTGCGACGAAGTCGGTGAACGCCTTGGCCTGTGTGAGCTGGCCGACCGTGCCCCGGAACCCGGGGATCGGCCGCCCCGACGACAAACCGGCGGGAGGAACGATGACAGAGGGTGAGGGGAGCCCCAGTGGCCCAGGAGTACGTCCCGATCGGGCCGGGACGTCGTCACGCGACGACGGGGTGGGTGGCACGTCGTGCGGGCCGGGCCCCGGTTCCCCGCCCGTCGCCCGGGAGCTGGCGGCCGTCCCGGGGGCCCGCGGACCGAGGTCGCCGGCGGCCTCGGATGCGCTCAGGGCGGCCAGGCCCGCGAGTGTCGCGGCCAGGGCGGCCAGACCCGCGGTCCGGCGCGGGTGGCGTCGGGCGCGGGCCCGCCGGCCGGACAGGGGCCGCTTCGCCCCGGCGGAAGCTACCTCGGCGGAAGCGGCCACATCATGATCATCTCTAGTCGGCCGGCCACCGGCCGGACCGTCATCCTCGCCGGGCACGGACCCGCGGACCCGCCCGGACTCGCCAACCTGCCCGGACTCACCAACCCGCCCGGACTCACCCGCCGGACCACCGGTCCCGAGTGGCGCCCGGTCCGCTGTCCCCGCGCCATTTGTCCCCGCGCCGTCGCCCACTCGCACCCATGCGCCGGCGCTCTCCGGCGCATCGAGGCGGATCTGCGTCTTGGCGTCGTGGGTATCCTCCTCCGCAGCCGGCAGAAGGCTCCTCACACGGGTCGCCACCGGTGGAGCGAGCCAGGCGTCCCGCAGTATCCGGCGTGTCTCGCGTCCCGGGTCGCCAGTAGACCCGATCAGCACGCGCAGCAACGCGTGGGCGCTCGGCCGGGCCATGGGCTCCTTGAGCAGCGCCGCGCGGACCGCTGGGCGCAGGGCCGGCGGAACATCCCCGGTGTCGGCCTCGTCGTGGACCACCCGGTACAGCAGTGCGTCGGGCCGGCCGGTGCCGAAGGGGGGTCGCCCCGACGCGGCAAACAGTACCGTCAGGCCCCAGGCGAAGACGTCCGCCGGCGGGCCGATCTCGCCGCGTCCAGTGACCTGCTCCGGGGCCATGTAACCCGGGCTGCCCAGCAACACCCCCGTCCTGGTAGCGGCCGTCGCGTCGACCGCCGCCGCGATGCCGAAGTCGATCACTTTCAGGCCGTCCTCGCTGAGGATCACGTTGCCCGGTTTCAGGTCCCGATGGACGATGCCGGCGTCGTGGATGGACTTCAGGGCCTCGGCGAGCCCGGTCGCCAGCGCCATGACGACCGGCATGGCCAGCGCGCCCCGATCGGCGATCGCCTCGGCGAGGCTCTGGCCGTGGATGTGCTCGGTTGCCATCCACGGATCCTCGGCGTCGGGATCGGCATCGACCAGCCTCGCGGTGCAGGCACCGTCGGCCGCCCGGGCGGCCGCGACCTCGCGACGGAACCGGCTGCGGAACTCGGGATCGGCCGTGAAGTCCGACCGGATCACCTTGAGGGCGACCGGCTCTCCGGTCTCGTCGTCGATGCCGAGGTAGACGACTCCCATACCGCCGGAGCCAAGCCGCGCGGTGAGCGTGAACCGGGCGATCCGCTCCGGATCGCCAGAGCGCAGCGACATCGCCGGCACCGCGCCCTCCCTTCCGTCGAGCTTTCCGCCGCGAGCCGACCGACAGCCGGCGAGGATTGGCCGCCGGGGCCGACCGCAGCTCCGAACGTTCCGACGCAGGGGCCGAGGCAACGGTCGATGGAGCATCCCGACAGACCCGGAGCTCCCGGCCGAGGCACAAGCGGTCGATCCCGACCGATCGGCCTGGCCAGCCGGTTCCAATCAGTTCCGGGGAGCCGACCCAACGGATCGATCCCGGATGCCACGTCCACCGTGCCAGCTAAATCTGTGACGGAGATGTGACGGTCCGTGCGGTCGAATCACAGCGAGCAAACGAGTCCTGCCCGTGAGCGGATTCCGAGATTCGGAGATCAGGAGATTCGAAGATCAGAAAATAGTTTGATGTTCGCGTAGCCGGATCAGGTCCGGATCCTGCTCGATCGCCTGGATGTCCTCGGCCCGGGCATGGGTGACGAAGTGCTCCATGGGTACTTCGACGAACAGCCCTCGGGCCCGGACCACGACCCGTCCGGTAGGGCTGTTCAACCGTCCCTCGCCACTGGCGTAGACCCGCCGGCCGAGCACGCCCTCGACCCGCGCGCTCAGGTGCAGGACAGTGCCCACGGGTACCGGCCGCAGGAAGTCCGTCTCCAGCCGGCCGGTCACCAGGCTGGTCCGGGTCAGATGCCCGAGCGCACCCAACGCCTCGTCAAGGGCGCAGCTGAGCAGGCCCCCGTGGGCGAGGCCCGGCGCTCCCTGATGATGCTCGGTCACCTCGAACGTCGCGCACAGCGCGAGCCCGGCATCGGCGTCGACCCGTAGGTGCAGTCCGTGGGCGGACTGGTCACCGCAGGCGAAGCACCGCACGTAGTGGGACGGCAGCACGGTGCCAGGCGCCGGTGCGTTCGCTGGACGTGGCGGGAGTTGTGCTCCCGGTGGCAGATCTGTTCGCAACGGCGTCACGACCCGGACTGTACCGACGCGGTGGGATCCGCCTGGCATCTTGCCGACGTCCCTTCCACCAACCGGCTACCGGCCAACCCGCGGCCAAGGACTCCGCTCAGCTACCGGCGGCTGGCCGCGCGACGCAGGTGGCGCAGGTGGCGCAACTCGCGGCGCAGCCTGATCTGAGGAATGACACCGACGAGTAGGCCAACGACGAGACCGGCGGCGGCCGAGGCGGCCAGTGCACCCGCGACCGACATCTGCTTGGTCGAACCGAACAGCCAGATGCTCACGCGCGC
Organism: Frankia sp. CoBUL1; assembly: GCF_978021245.1. NCBI lineage: Bacteria > Bacillati > Actinomycetota > Actinomycetes > Frankiales > Frankiaceae > Frankia > Frankia sp. CoBUL1. The sequence goes on along the minus strand of NZ_CDXDOS010000012.1, from coordinate 24,747 downwards.
GTCGTTCTGCACGACGAAGACCACGACAGCGATCGCGATGAGCAGCACCAGCACGGTGATCGCATAGGTGGTGTAGGCAACCCCGCGACGCGGCGGCCGGGCGCCGCCAGTGGGCGCACCCGGGACGCCGGGAGAATCCGGTGCGCCCGGGTGGACCGGCTGGTGCGGCGCGGGCGCCACCTCGCCTGAACCACCCAGAGCGCCCGGACCGGCTCGACCAACCGAACCAACCGGAACCTGGCCGGCGGGCGTTCCAGGAGGCGAGGCCGCGGGGGTCTGCCCGGCCGGCGCAGGCGCCGCGGGCGCGGACGGAACGGCGGACGGAGAGGCCATACGCCCCGCGTCGCCGAACCCTTGGCCCGGCTGCTTCGGTCCCGTCATGATCGTCCTGTTCCTCGACTCGCCGCCATCCCGCCCGATCGGCCGGCTCCGCGCACCGACAGCCCGATCAGCCCTACGCCCAGGAAGCGTGGACCGGGAAGCACTCTATACTGAAGGAAGCGGACGAGTTGGCCGGGCGGCCGCGTCGGCGCCGGCCGGTCCGGCGCCGCCGAGGAAAGTCCGGGCTCCACAGGGCAGGGCGGTGGGTAACACCCACCCGGGGTGACCCGCGGGACAGTGCCACAGAAAACAGACCGCCGGTGCCGGTCCCGGCGCCGGTAAGGGTGAAACGGTGCGGTAAGAGCGCACCAGCGCCCAGGGTGACCTGGGCGGCTCGGTAAACCCCGCCCGGAGCAAGGTCAGAAGGCCCGTGGCCGTCACAGGTCGCGGACCGCGCAGGCGTTCGAGGGCTGCCCGCCCGAGCCTGCGGGTGGACCGCTGGAGACTGCCGGCAACGGCAGCCCGAGAGAGATGGTCGCCGCCGGCGAGCCGTGAGGCGAGCCGGTACAGGACCCGGCTTACAGGCCACCTCGTCCGCCTCAGCGGCCCGACCGCTCCCCGGTTTGTACAATCTGGGGATGAGTGAGATGCCGATCAGCGAGGCACGCGACCACCTCGGCGAGATCGTCTCCAAGGCGGAGCACGCCCGGGAGCGGATCGTCCTGACCCGTCACGGTCGCGCGGTTGCGGCAGTAATCTCCATAGAAGATCTCCGTGAACTGGAAGCGGCAGAGGACGAAGCGGATCTCGCCGTCGCCCGAGAGGCGCTGGCCGCCGAGAAGCCTCGCGTACCCCATGCCGACGTCCTCGCCGAGTTCGGCCTGAACTGACGTGGCGCACACCGTCGAGTGGGCGACTGCGGCGCTGCGAGAGCTGCGAGAGCTGCGCAAGCTCGACGCCTCCGCCGCTCGACGGATCCTGATCGCGGTGACACGACTCGCGGCGGAACCCCGCCCCTCCGGGGCCCGGGCCCTCACCGGCCAACCCACCGGGATGCTGCGGATCAGAGTTGGTGAATATCGGGTGATCTACCAAGTCGACCACAGCCGCGTTCTCGTCACGATCGTCCACGTCGCCCATCGACGTGAGGTGTACCGGCACCTCTGACCCGAGCGGCTCGACACAGTGATATCAAGATTGCCCATCACCTGCCTACGTCCACGACAGGGCCGCTGTCCATGGCGCGCGTTCTATCGACGGATCAGGCCGAACCTGGTCATCGGTGTCATGGGACCCGAGGCCGACACCGATCCGAAAAGCCGTCAGGTCGGCCGAAGAACGTCTCGACGACGTGGAGGGTGACGCATGAAGCTCTCGGCTCTCAAGCCTCTCGACCAGGTCATCGAGGACAACCGCGCGGATGCCGAGTTCCGTGACGCACCGGACCGCAGGGCTTTCGCCCGCGACGTTGCGAACAAGGTGGTGCGATACCGCACCGAGCACGGTCTAAGTCAGCGTGAGCTGGCGGCTGTCGTCGGCCTGGTGCAGCCCCAGATCGCCAGGCTGGAGAGAGCCGACCACCAACCTTCCTCCGACACTCGGCGCTGATCATCTCTGGAGGGATCAAAACGCTGGGTCGCCGTCCTCACCTGACTGGTCGTTTCTAGCCATGATGTGGTGACACTGCTACGGTAGGTGGCAATGTCGATCGAACGGCCGGATGCGAGCGTCGATGTGCCGGCCGCTCCCGGGAGACCGGGGGCTGGGCCGAGCCAGGCCGAGGTGAAGGCGCGGCTGCTCGACCGGCTCACATCACCGGAGGCAGGCTCCCCCGTTTCCGCCGACGACACCGAATCCGATGGCTTGGCATCCGCAGGCTCGGCCCCTGAAGGCTCGGCGCGGCCGGAGACGGAACGTTCCAGGATCGACGCCAGGCTGGACGCGCTCGACCGCCGGAACACCTCGGATGATCGTGCTCCGTGGCCGGCCGACCGTCGGTCGGTAGAGGACACGCGGTCCGCCGATCCTTCGCCAGTGGAACGCAAGCTCGCGCTGCTCGACCGCGGGCCCGGCGGTGAGATGGACGCGGCCAGGAAGCAGGATCGGCCGGCCGGACCGGAGAAGCTGGGGTGGCGGCTCACGAGGATCTGGCGGGAAAGCCTCCCGACTCGAGATGGACGCGCCTTCTTCGAGAAGTCCGACACGGACATGCGGAGGACCGCGATGGCCGCCGAGCCGGTCCCGGGCACCTACACAGCCGACCTGCATGGCGACCCGTCGGGATTCCGGGTCGGCAAGGTCGCGCTCGACGCCCGGCAGCTCGGCGCGCTCATCCGCGCCGACGAGAACTGGCGCGGCCGACCGGTGCGGCTGCTGTCCTGCGAGACCGGGCAGGGCGACAACCCCGTGGCCCAGAAGGTCGCGGACGAACTCGGGGTCGCGGTAACGGCACCGACCGAGCTGGCCTGGGCCGACGACCGCGGTAACGTGTGGACGACATCAATGACCGAAAATGAGTACGGTCGTCTGGTGCAAACCGTTCCCCATGACGGCTCCTGGATCAATTTCCATCCGAGAGGCGAGGGCAAACAGAATGCCTGAGGTGTTCGGCAACATTAAGATAGCGAAACTGTTCGACGGCACTCAGGACGGCACCCCCTTCGCCGCCGATCGTCCGAAGCTTCCCGCCGGCCACGAACGGGCAGCATTTCTCGCCTATCTCCGCAGGGGTGAAGTCATCCTGCGCGCGGCGGGCCTCTCGGTGGACCGTTTGGACGAGTCACGCGGGAAGCAAGTTCCCATCGTGTTCCTGACAGACGGGGAATGGGTGTGGAGCGCATCGATCGCCTATTATCTGGAAGAGCACGATCTTCCGCCGGAGCCGGCGTTTCTCGACTATCTCCGCGGCCGGGACTTCACGTATGTGGCGCCGACGGAGGAACAGGTCAGCGCCGCGGCGGTGGCCCTGCGGGCGCGGTAGCGCCGCGGGGCCGGCAGCCTCGGCCCTGACCCCGCATCAACCCGCCTGAGCTGCCCCCTATTCGCCGTAGATCGTCTGGCCCGCCAGGTGATGGGTGTCGTTGAACCCGCGTAGCACTGCCGGGCCGTCGGAGTACCAGTCGATGGTCGTCATCGACACCAGATCTAGGTGGAGGCGGTAGAGCACGGCCGGTTCCGCCGCCAGCGCCAGCTGGGCCAACCCCTTGATCGGCGTGACGTGTGAGACGATGAGGACCCGCCCGCCTGGCTGCTCGGCGAGCAGCCGGTCACGCACCCGCGCTACCCGGGCCACGGTGGCGATCAGGCTCTCCCCGCCGGGCGGCGGGACGTGCGGGTCGGCGAGCCAGGCATTGAGCTCATCGGGGAACTTCTCACGCACCTCGGCGAAGGTCAGCCCCTCCCAGGCGCCGAAGTCGGTCTCCCGCAAATCGTCGACGACGACGTAGTCGCGGCCGAGGGCCTCGGCGGTCTGCCGGGCCCGCTTCAGCGGCGAACTGACGACGAGATCGAACGGCTCGTCGCGCAGCCGGTTCGCTACGGCCGCGGCCTGGCCGAGCCCGACGTCGGTCAGGGCCGCCTCGACCGTCCCGCTGAAGCGCTTCTCCACCGAGAGCGGGGTCTGCCCGTGGCGCAGCAGCACGGTCGTCGTCGGCGGTGCGGGCGGCGCCATCCAGCCGGAGAGCCGGTTCGTCGTCGGCGCGTGGTGCGGAACCGGGTCCGGGGACTGCGGGACCGCGGGTTCCCAGGCCCGCCCGGCGGCGGCGGCGTCCATCGCCTCGTTCGCGAGCCGATCGGCGTCGGCGTTGCGCGCGCGGGGCACCCACTGGAAACGGACCGCGGGGAACCGGGCGGCGAGTTCCGTCGCCTCGGCCACCAGCGGCCGCATCGCCGGATGCTTGACCTTCCACCGGCCGCTCATCTGCTCGACGACGAGCTTGGAGTCCATCCGGACCTCCAGCTCGGCGTCCGGGGCGATCTCAGCGGCGGCCCGCAGCCCGGCGATCAGCCCGGAGTACTCGGCGACGTTGTTCGTGGCGCGCCCGATCGAGTCCGCGCGCTCGGCCAGCAGCTTCCCCGAGCCGGCGTCGCGGACCACGGCCCCGTAGCCCGCCGGGCCCGGGTTACCCCGCGACCCGCCGTCGGCCTCGATGACCAGCCTGCGCACGGTGCCCATCTACATGCTCCCCTCGTCTACCCCCGAGGCGGGGGTCCCGCCGACGGTGCTACAGCCCCGATTCGGGGGTACGGACCAGGATGCGCCGGCACTCCTCACAGCGCACCACCTCATCCGCCGGCGCCGCCGCCACGGCGCGCAGGTCGCCGCCCGACAGCTCAAGATGGCAGCCCTGGCAGCGGCGGCGCAGCAGGGCCGCGGCGCCCACTCCGCTGGAGGACGCCCGGATCCGCTCGTACAGCGCGACCAGCGCCTCGGGCAGCTCCGGGACGAGAGCGTCGCGGTCGTGGCGCAGCCGCGCCACCTCGGCATCGAGCTCGGCGTAGGCCTTGTCCCGCGCGGCCACCGCCGCGTCGAGCTCGGCCTGCAGGGCCGATCGCTGCTGGGACAACGCGGAGAGCCGGCTCTCCAGGCCCTCGACGATCTCCATCTTCTCGAGCGCGTTGTCCTCGAGCACGCCCTGACGGCGGGTCAGCGAGGCGAGCTCCGCCTGCAGGTTCTCCAGCTCACGCGGCGTCGAGACGGCGCCGGAATCAAGCCGCTGGGAGTCACGGGCCGAACGGGTCCGCACGAGGTCGATCTCGTTCTCCAGCTTGCGCTGGGCACGCGCGACGTCGCTCAGCTCGGTCTGCACCCCGACGACCTCACCGTCCAACGAGGTCAGCGCGGCGGTGCGCTCGGTGATGACGGCGTGCTCCGGCAGACCGCGTCGGCGGGCCACCAACCGGTCGATACCGGTGTCGAGCGCCTGCAGATCGAGCAGGCGGAGCTGAACTGCTGGATCGGCCTTCATCGATTCCTCACTGGTACACCTGAACGACTACACCTGGCCGACCTGGTCGGGGCGACCAGGCCCGACCTGACCAGGCCCGACGCGGCGCCCTCCGGTGACCCGGGCCTCCGCGTGACCCGGGCCTCCGCGCCGCCGGCACCGCCTACCGGGACGGAACGTGCACCCGCCAGGGATCGGTCACGATAGCGGATACCGACGTGCTCACCGTACGTCCCCCCGCACGCAGACCGGCGCGCAGGCGGGTGGCGGCCTGGCTCAGCCAGGGCCATTCACTCGCCCAGTGGGCGACATCGACCACCACGACCCCATGCGCACCGACGGCGTCGAGGACGTGGTGATGCCGGCCGTCCGCGGTGACGAGGACGTCCGCTCCCGCGGCCTCGGCGGCGGCGACCAGTTCTCCCCCCGAGCCGCCGCACACCGCGATCCGCCGGACGAGCCGGTCCGCGGTACCCGTCGCCCGGACCCCGCCCGCCGTCGCCGGCAGCGCTCGGACGACCCGGGCGCAGAACCGTTCCAGGGACTCGGCCGTGGGCAGGTCACCGATCCGGCCGAGGCCCCAGCACACGCTCGCCCCGCCGGCACCGCCCTCACCACCGGCGCTGCTCCCGGCACCGCCCTCGTCGGCCCCGACGTTCGCCGGGGCGGACAGCGGGGCGACGTCACGCAACCCCAGCGCGTCGGCAAGCGCGTCACTCACGCCCGGCGCGGCGACATCGGCGTTCGTGTGCACGGTGTACAGGGCGACGCCGGCCCGGATCAGGGTGGCAGCGACCCGCCCGCCCGGACCGGTCTCGGCGACGCCGTGCACTCCCCGCAGGAACAGCGGGTGGTGGGTGACGAGCAGCTGAGCTCCCGCCGCGCCGGCCTCGGCCGCCACCTCGGGGGTCGGATCCACCGCGAACAGGACGGCCGAGGCCGGCGCGTCCAGATCACCCACCGCCAGTCCCACCGTGTCCCAGGACTCGGCCCAGGACGGAGGGAAGAAACGCTCAAGCACGGCCACACAGTCACGCACTGTCGCTGACGGAAAGGTCACCACCGTGACCCTACCCGCTTCGTCGCAGCGACCTGCCAGCCGGTCACGCTGTCCGGTGCCACACCCGGGCGCCGTGGGGGCGGTCGTCCCGGCCCCGTAACGTCACCGGTGGCAACACGCCTGCGATGTGCTGGCGAGCCGCGAGGAAAGGGCAGTCGTCATGGCGGACGTTTCGGTGCGATTCCAGGTGGCGGGGGATACCGAGATCGTGCTGAACCTCGCGACCCCGCAGGCTGTCCGGCTGGTGGAAGCCATCATGCGCAAGGTGGCCGAGGCCATGGGTGCGCCGGAACGGCCCGCCGTCGGGGCCATGTGGCCCGACGTGCCATCGGCGCAGGCACCGTTCGCTCCGGACCGACGCTGAGGCACTGGGACGCCGAGGCAGGCGGGCGGCTGCCCGGCTCCGGCCGATGGACGCCCGCCGCCGGCTGTGTTGGCGCAATCCCTCTGAACAAAGCAGGCGAAGGTACCAGATCGGCACTCTGCGTACTTGTTTTCACAAAAGCCGGCACAGCAAAGCCACAACACGATACAACTCCGCACAGCCATCCCCACCGCAAGGAAAACGATCAAGTATGGCGGGGGACGTACCGGCCGACGAACACGCGCTCATCATCTCGGCCGGAGGGGAGACGGGCCGAGCACTCCGTGCGGCGTTCGCGGCGATCGCACCCACCGACGCGTCCTTGGATGACGGGGTAGACCAGACCGCCGAGGGCGACGGCTCGCCAGCCGATCCCACCCTGGCCAACGAACGACGGCCGCTGCACCGCTACGGCAGGGTCCACGTGTTGGACCAGCCTCGGGGCACCTCCACGGCGACGGCGGAGCGCACCGCCGCCCGGCTGGCGGCGGCGGTACTCCCCCCCGCGGACGGCAGCGTCGTGTCGACCACCGGGGTGTCGCCCGGGCTGAACCGCGCCGAGACGCTCGGGCTGGACGCCTTCCGCCTGCGGGCCAGCGCCGCCTACCGGCAGCTCAAGCAGGAACGTCCCCGCGACGGCCGGCCATGGGACATGGACCGGCCCTGCACCGACATCCCGCCGCCCCGGGGCAGCTCGCCTGATCCGGACCGGCCGACACCGCATGCCCAGGCAACACCGCATACCCAGGCGAACGGGCGGGCCGAGGCCCAGAGCCCAACCGCCGCGCCCACGGACACCCGGGCCACGGATACCCGGGCCACCGCGCAGATCGCCCAGGCGTCCTCCCCCACCAGCGCGGCGCTGGAGGGATCGGTGGCCGTCGGGCTGATCATCGTGGAAGGGCCGACCACCGCGCTGCAACTGACCGCCGCGGAACGCACCAAGATCGTAGCTGAGGTGCAGAACGGGTTGTCCTGGTATGCAACCACGAACCCGGCTGCCGACCTGACCTTCCACTACGACATCCAGATCGTGCGGCTGTCCGTCCCACCGGACCCGAACGCGCCCGACCTCGAGGCGCTGTGGCGTGACCCCACCATGAGCCGGCTCGGCTACGCGGCCAGCTTCGACGGCGTCTACGACCACGTCGACGCGCTCCGGTCCCGGCTCGGCACCCGGTCCGCCTACTGCGCGTTCTTCACCAAGTATCCGCTGGGATACTTCGCGTACTCCTCGGTGGGTGGCCCCCGGCTCGTGATGTCCGTCGACAACGACGGCTGGGGACCGGACAATATCGACCGGGTCTTCACCCACGAGACCGGTCACATCTTCGGCGCTCCGGACGAGTACGCGGGCGCCCAGTGCGACTGCGGCGGTCGGTGGGGGGCGTTCCACGCCCCGAACGGCAACTGCGACGCCTGCGCGCCCGCGCCCGTCGACTGCCTGATGCGCTCGAACAGTTTCGCGCTGTGCCGCTACACCCCCAGCCACATCGGCTGGGGCCACGGAGTGAGCGGCAACCCGGCGCTTGTCCAGGCCAGGGGGCTCGGCCAGATCGGCAACTTCGACGCCGTCGTCCCCTCGGCCTTCGCCAGGCTGACCCACGTCTGGCGGGACAACGACGCGGCAGGCTTCCCCTGGATGGCCCCGTGGCAGACGGCTCAGGAGCTCGGCCGGATCGATGCCGCCACCATGATCCAGAGCACCCTGGCCAGGCCGGGACCCCTCGAGGTCGCCGTCCGGGTCGGCTCGACGCTGTACTTCCTGTGGCGGGACTCCACCGGCGCCTTCGCCTGGCACCCGCCGACCCGCCTCGTCCAGGGGGTGGGGGCGTTCCGTCGCTGGTGCAGAGCCGGCTGGGCACCAAGGGCAACTTCGAACTGCTCGTGCCCGCCGCGGACGTCGGCATCCTGCACCTGTGGCGCAACCATGACATCCACGGATCTCCGTGGAGCACTCCGAAGCTGTTCGGCGCGAACCTCGGGCGCGTCGACGCCGTCAGCCTCATCCACGGCACGCTGGGCGGCGGCAACGGGATGCTGGAAGCGGTCGCCCGGGTCGGCAACCGGCTCGTGCACCTCACCCGCGACAACGGGGCGGTCTGGCGCACCGGCCCCGTCTTCGCCGAGGGCGTGACGGGCAATCCGGTGCTCATCCAGAGCGCCTTCCCCGACGGCTCCCGCAACTTCGAGGTGGTCGTCCCCGCCGCGGACCGCGGGCTCATCCACTTCTATCGGAACAACGGCGCGCCCTCCCCGGTCTGGAGCGGACCGCGGCCGTTCGCACCGGAGCTGGGCCGGGTGGACGCCGTCTCGATGATCCAGAGCAACTTCGACGGGCATCTGGAGGTGCTCGCCCGCGTCGGCGACCGGCTCCACATGGTCTGGCGTTCGTCGGGCCCCGGTGCAAGCTGGTCGGTCCCCCGGCGCGTGTTCTGAGCCGCCGCGCGTGTTCTGAGCCGCCGCGCGGGGTCATCCGGCCGGCGCCGCCCCGGGTGGCCGGTCGGGCGGGAGGTACCCTGGCGTGTCCCAGGGCTCACCACCTGCGGGATCGCAGGTGCTTGGCGCCCCTCCGCGCCAGCCAGCCGTCGACGAACAGGCTCTCGGCTGCGGTAAGGGTCTCCCGCAGCACCGGGGGAACCTGATCGATGAAGACCCCGCACACCCCGGGCAGGGCAGCCACCTCCGGCGCCCGGGAGGGGGGCAGCGCCACGAGAGCCAGCCGGGGGCGCAAGGCCGAGGTCACGGTGCCGAGGACAGCCAGTTCGGCCAGTGGGTCGACATCCGTGCCGGTCGAGAAGCCCCGGTCCGGCCGATGGAAGACGACCAGTAGCTCCGGCTCGGTTTCCCACACCGGGCCATTCTCCCGCGAACGGACCCGGATGGAAGGTCCCCAGGCACCGACGGTCCACCGCCCGGGCTCCCGGTCCACCGCCCGAACCCGCGCCCGGTGAGAATCACAGCCCTTCGTGGATGGACACCATGGCTACCGGGGGACAGGGTTGGGACAAACGTCCGACTCCTGGTCGTGGACCCGCCCCAGGCGGTCCTCGCCCGACCGCCGCCGGCCGCTTCCGGTCCCGTCCGGGGCCGGAGAGGGCAGGGCAGGAAGAAGGCACCGCAGTTGAGCGAGCGGCTTCCTCTGTTCCCACTCGGGACGGTCCTGCTCCCCGGGCTGGTCCTACCCCTGGAGATCTTCGAGGAACGGTACCGGATCTTGGTGCGGAAACTGCTCGCGCAGCCCGCCGACCAGGTCCGACGGTTCGGAGTGATCGCCATCCGGCGAGGCCGGGAGGTGGGTCCGGCCCTGCCGGCGATCCACGACGTGGGCTGCACCGCCGTGCTGCGGCGCGTCCAGGAGCACTCCGACGGGCGGTTCTCGCTCATCACGGTGGGCGGTGACCGGTTCCGGATCCGCACGGTGGACCGGCACAGCGAGCCCTACCTCGTCGGGGATGTCGACTACCTGCCGGACGACGTCGGCGACACCGACGACACCGACGACACCGTTCCGGCGGTCCAGCGTCTGCTCCGAACCTACGCCGACCGGCTCGCCGCCACCGGCACCGTGCAGATCTCGCTGCCGGACCTCCCCGACGACCCGATCGCCCTTTCGTACGTGATCGCCGCCGCCGCCGTCACCGACGTCACCGAACGTCAGGGGCTGCTCGCCGCGCCGGACGCGGCCAACCGACTGCGGGCCGAACGGGCGCTGCTCCGCCGGGAGATCGGCCTCCTGGAAAAGATCACCACCATCGGATCGAGCGAGTTGCGCCGAGTCGATCCCAGCCCGAACTGACCCCCGCCCGAACTGACCCCGGGCCGAACCGTGGGACGTTCGCCACCCGGGGGATCGACGCTCAGTCCCCAGCCCCGACCTCAGCCCCAGTCCCGTGGCCGGGCGCGTCGCCGGGCGCGGTCGGACCCCGCCTGTCCTCGGCGGCGTCCGACTGGGCCCGTGAGGTCACCCACAGCCCGACGAGGAGCACGAGCAGGGCGGCCACCGGCATGACAAAGTAGAGCCCGCCCGCGCGGACCTTCATGTCCACCAGGCCGGTGAGCAGCGGAGAGGCGTCCTTCGGCAGCGCGTGCAGCAGCTGGGGCGAGCGTCGCTGGTGGCCGATCCAGCCGGCGATCAGCGAGCCGCCGATGCCGCCGGCGGCGAGCCCGACCGGGACCGGCCATCCCCCGTCCCGGACCCGCCAGCACGCCACGGCACCGCCGATCACGCCGGCGACCGCGCAGATCAGAGCGAACCGGACGTCGATGTCGCTCTGGACCGTAAACGCCGATTCATGCCCGTCCAACGCCACGGCAAGATCCAGATGGGGCGCGGTCGCGGCCCAGAGCAGGCCGAGCGGGAAGCCGGCGAGCGCCATCGCCGCCGCGCAGATCAGGCCGGCGACGGCCGCCGAACGAGCACCGAACGCCCGGCCCGGGTTCCGCCCGGGCGGCGCCGGCTCACCGGCCGCGGGGACGGCGATCGCCGGATCGAGGGTCGGCTGACCAGGGTGGTGCGGCCCGTCCCCGAGTGGGATAGACAGCGCGGCCGGCTCGACTCCGCGGATGCCCGACGACCGCTCCATCATGACGCGCTTTCTGCCACTGGCTGTCTGTCCCCTCGTCCCCGGCCTACCAGCATCCCCGGCCTACCAGCGCATTGTCGCCGACCGGCCGCAGGCCGTTGACCCTACCGCGCCGGTCGGTCCCGCAGCGGTCCTGCTACTACGCTGGCCCCGCTAACTATGACGCCCTCAGGACGTGCCGACACGGCGCAGTGCCATCGCCGCGACAGACAGCGCCGCCATCCCGACGGCGGCGCAGATCCCGAGGTCGAGGACCACCTTCGCCCAGTCGACACCGGGTTGGAAGGCTGCCGCGAGGGCGTCCACCGCGTAGCTGCTGGGCAACGCGTCCCGCGCCCAGCGGCCGACCTCGGGCAGCCGGCCGGAGGGGATCACACCGAAGAACAGCACGATGCTCATTCCGAGCTGGCCGGCGACGGTCGCGAGCTCCGGCCGAGGGGCGAGCAGGCCAATCGCCGCCCCGAGCCCGGACAGGCAGATCCCGGCAAGCGCCACGACGGGCAGCAGCAACCACAGGCCGGACAGCGGCAGCCCGTAGAGCAGCGCCCCCAGCACCGCGGTGACGACAGTGCCGGGCGCCGCGAAGGTCGCGTACGAGGCCGCCGTGCCCAGCACCACCGCGACGCCGGACACCGGCAACGTGAGGTAGTAGTCCAGGGCACCGGCCGCCCGCAGCACCCCGAACCGCTGGGCCAGCAGGTTCAACGCGACGAAGGCGACCACGAGCACCGTGGAACCCGCCACGACCTGCCCGGCGGCCGTGGTGTCGCCGACGTCGAGGATCCCGCGCAGCAGCACGAGGATCCCGACCGACTGGAACGACGCGACGAACAACAGCGGGATCCGTCCCACCTTGGAGCGGGCGAGCTGCCCGCGGTAGACCGCACCGAACGCGGTGCGGAACGACGTCGGCGGCGGCAGCTGCGGCGGGGCACTGCTCGGCGGGGCGGAGGCCGACGCCGGCCGCGTGGCGGGAGCCGGGCGGCCATCCGCGACCGATGGCGCCGGCACCCCGGGTGCCCCGCCACCGGGTGCCCCGCGCGCGTCCGGAACGACGGTCACCGGAAAATCACGATCATGCGCGCTCCAGGTCCCGCGACCTGCCGCCGAGGGTGAGGTACACGTCCTCCAGCGAGGGGGTGGCGAGACTGAAATCGTCCAGCGCAGCGAACGCCGGGCCGGCGGTCAACCGGCCGAGGGCGTCACGGGCCGCGGCCGGAGCCAACCGGATGGTCCACCGCCGTCCGTTGACCACGGCGAGCGCGGCCAACGTCGCGACGGTGGGGTCGTCCGCGGGCGGGTCGTGGCGCCACGCGAGGTCGAGCCGGACGTCACCGGACAACGATGCCTTGAGCTGGCCCGGAGTGTCGCAGGCGATCACCCGCCCGGCATCCAGGACGGCGACCCGGTCAAGCACCGACTCTGCCTCGAGGACGTTGTGCGTGATCAGCAGGACGGTGACACCGACGGTGTCCCGGCGACGTTGCAGCGCCGACCACACGGCCCGCCGGGCGACGGGGTCGAGGCCGGTGGTCGGCTCGTCGAGGACGAGCATCGGCCGGTCCCCCACCAGGGTGGTAGCGACACACGCCAGCCGGCGTTGCCCACCGGACAGCTTCGACAGCGGGCGATGCGCCACCGCCTCCAGACCGAGCTCGCCGAGCACGGCGTCACGGACCGCCCGCACGGCGGGGCGGGGGACGCCGCGCATGCGGGCGGTGGTCGCCACGGCGGTGGCGACCGGCAGCTCGGCCAGCGCGAGATCGTCCTGGCCCAGATAGGCGGCGAGCCGGGCCGGCAGACCGCGGGCGGCCAGCACGTCGCGGCCAAAAAGGGTGATCGTGCCCGCGTCCGGCCGCAGCAGACCCATCAACTGGCGGACCAGCGTGGTCTTCCCGGCGCCGTTCGGCCCGAGCACCCCGAACACCTCGCCCTGCCGGACGTCGAGATCGATTCGATCATTGGCGAGAACGGCATGCTCACCCGTCCCGTGCCGCCGGGTGAGCCCGCGGACCGCGTAGCTCAACACATCGACCATTGTCGCAGTCGGAGCCGGTCGATGGTCCCGGGCCGACAACGGGCGCTGATCACACCGCGCTGCTCATCCACACCACGACGTCGAGCATCCGCAGCGGGGTGATCGGGGGACCCGCGACGGGCACCAGCGCCCCGAGCCGGCGGAACTCCTCGGCGTTCTCCCGCAGGTCGTACTGCATCGCGCGGATGAGCAGGCCCATGTACTGCCGCCAGGACCGCCCGTCCCGCGGCGACGGCGGGACGCAGTCCTCGTGCTGGTAGAAGATCCTCACCTTGGAGTCGAACAACGGGACCAGGGCGGGCCGCTTGCGGTGCAGCACCTTGGCGATGAGGGAGCCCTTGACGTCCCGGTCGGAGACGTCCGGGTCGTCGAGGGGGTCGTAGAGCGCTGCGACCAGATCGAGGGTGACCTCGTCGGCCTCGATGAGCTCGATGCCGGGAGGAAGGCTGTCCAACGCCCGCTGCAGCAACGGCATCAGCGCGGTGAGCGTGTGCATCCGATCCAGGTCCACGTGCACGCCGAGCAGGCATGGGGCCAGGAGATCCCCGGTGCACAGCAGATCCGGATCACTATTGGTGACCAGGCCGTCGTAGTACGGGTAGGCGTAGCGCAGACCTCGCTTGCGCGGCCCCAGGTACTCCTCGAGCAGGCTCTCCGCGTCGAAGACCTCCCGGGTGCCCTTCGCCAGCTTCAACCTGGGTCTCCTCATCATGATCCGTGAACTCCCCGGCCGGTCGCAACCCCAGGTGACGAAGCCGGTCTCGCCCCTCATCCTCTCCTGTCCCGGTCGACGATGGCGCAGGGGTCGGATGCCACGCCAGAACGGTCACCGTCCGCCACCCGTGCCCGGCACGCCGTCCGATCATGCGGACGGCTCGACCGGATCAGCGACGACCCGGGGACAGTGGGATGAATCTCACACCCGGCGGCCCGCTTCCCGGTGGGGCCGGGTCCACCACCCGCACCCGGGGATCGGTCGCGAGCTGCGAGAGCCGGCCGGCCGGGGCGCGGACCACCGCGGCGAACAGACACCCGCACCCGGCCCGCAGGTCGTTCGCCGCCCGCCGCTCGCGGTCAGCGGCGGCGGTGTCGCCGACCTGTGTGTCGGCGGCGGCTCGGGCATCCGCCTGGGCCGCCGCCGACCCGAAGGCCGCCCGGACGTCGGCCACCGGATCGCGCACGACGGCCTGCTCCTGTTCACCCCCGATACCGGCGGTGAAGAACACCTGGACGGTCCGGAAGTCGCCGAACACCGCGAGCAGGTCGGCGGGGGTGCGGGGCGCGGTGAGACTGGCCACGGCGTAGAGATCGGCGCCGGGGGCGGCCGAGGTCAGCAACGCGAGGTTCTGCCGGCTGGCGCCGAGGTAGTCGGCGACCGGGTCGTTCGGCCCGGGGCCGATCGTCACCGCGGGCAGCGCGGGCGCCACCGGCTGGTCGGGCACCGCCGGCTGGTTCGCGGACGTCGGCTGGTTCGCGGACGTCGCTGCCTGCCCGGTCGCCGAGGAGGACGGTCCGGACGACGGAGCATGATCGACGCCCTGCAGGATCGCGGCCGTCGCGCTCACCACGATCAACGCGACGAGTCCGAGGACGAGCATCCGGACGCCCCAGTCCACCACCCCGCCGGGCGTGACTCCGGCCACGTCGAGCAGGGCCGGCGGACCGTCATCGTCGTCGGAGCCGGCAGGCGAGGGCCGGACCCGGTCCCGGGTCCGGCGGACCCGACCGATCTCCCGCTCCGCCAGGCCCACCATCCACGCCCGGACGATCGCGATCGCGCGAGAGGTCGCCGGCAGCGTGCGGGCGTCGACCCGATCGAGCAGCGCCCCCAACCCGTGGACCGGTGGGCGCACGGTGGACCACCCCCGGCCGGCGGGGGCCGGGGCCGGCACCGCTCCCCCGGGTGCCGCGGGAGCGGGCACCGGCGCCGAGGTCGCCTCCCCGAGCGTCGCCGGCTCCGTCATGGCTGGTCCCGCAGCCGTTCCACCGCCTCGGCCAGGTCAGCCGGGTCCGGACTGGTGAACTCGACCCGTCCGCCGTGACCGGGATGATCGAAGGACAGCCGCGCCGCGTGCAGCCACTGGCGGGCCAGGCCGAGCCGCTCGGCGAGCGTGGGATCGGCCCCGTAGGCGAGATCCCCGACACACGGGTGCCGCAGGGCGGACATGTGCACCCGGATCTGGTGGGTGCGCCCGGTTTCCAACCGCACGGACAGCAGGGAGGCGGCCCGGAAGGCCTCCTGGAGGTCGTAGTGGGTGATACTCGGCTTGCCGTCCGCGACGACGGCGAACAGCCCCGGCCGGCGCGGATGCCGGTCGATCGGGGCGTCCACGGTGCCCCGCAGCGGATCGGGATGGCCCTGCACCACGGCCCGGTAGTGCTTGTCCACCGTACGGTCACGAAACGCCCGTTTCAGCAGGGTATACGCGCGCTCGCTCTTGGCGACCACCATCACCCCGGTGGTACCGACGTCGAGACGGTGCACCACCCCCTGACGCTCGGCCGCGCCCGAGGTGGAAATGCGGTATCCCGCGGCGGCCAACGCCCCGATCACAGTCGGTCCGGTGAAGCCGGGCGCCGGATGGACGGCGACCCCGACCGGCTTGTCCACCACGATGATGTCGTCGTCGTCGTAGAGAATGCCGAGAGCCTCGACCGGCGTGGGTTCCACCGCCACCGCCACCGGACGCGGCGGAGCGGGCAGCCGGACCTCCAGCCAGGCACCGCCGCTGACCCGGTCGGACCGGCCCCGGACCTTCCCGTCGAGGCTCGCCTGGCCGTCGTCGACGAGCGCGGCGGCCACGGTCCGCGACAGCCCGAACATCCTCGCGACCGCCGCGTCGAGACGGACGCCGTCGAGCCCGTCCGGGACCGGCAGGGAGCGCAGGTCACCGCCCGTGATGGTCACTGCCCCCGCCGGGGGGATGATGCTCGGCGTAGCGCGTGCCGTCCAGACCCACGCCGCGCAGGGACAGGATGACCGCGAGCACGCCGCCGCAGACGATCGCGGAGTCGGCCACGTTGAAGATGGGCCAGTAGTGGAGGTGGACGAAGTCCACGACGTGACCGCGCAGGGGACCGGGCGAGCGGAAGAGGCGGTCGGCGAGGTTGCCCACCGCCCCGCCGAGCAGGGCGCCGAGCACGAGAGCCCACCCCACCGACCGCAGCCGGCGGGCGGTGAACACCACCACCGCGACCACGGCCAGGGCGACCAGGCTGAGTAGCACCGTCGCGCCGCCCGCGAGGCTGAAGGCCGCTCCGGAGTTGCGGGTGAGCTCCAGGTCGAGCAGGCCGGGGATGACCTCGACAGGCCCCCGGTCGGACAGGGTGGCCACCGCGACATGCTTGGTGAGGATGTCCGACAGCAGGACGATCGCCGCCGCGACCGTCAGCGTGGCCACCGCCCGGCGGGAACCGGCGGTAGGGCAAGCCTCGTCCCGCCCGCGCGGCACCGGCGTCGACCCCCCGGGCGGGGCCGAGGGCTTCGTGGACATCGCCGGCGCGACGGACCCCGCGCCCGGGGTGACGCCCCCCGGCGCGGTCACCGCGTGATCGACGGGATCTTCGGACACACCGCTCCCGATGGTCGGCACCTCTCCTACCGGACCACTCTACGGCCCCGAGTCCCGACGATGAACCGGCCGCGCGGCGAAGGGCCGAGCCGGGGACGGGACCACTCGTCCCGCTGAGCTACGCTGATGGACAGCGGTACGGCGTGGACGGGGACGAGTAGCGGCGGGCGCAGCCCGAGCGAGCCGGGGTCGGTGGAAGCCCGGTGGCCAGCGCGTCGCGAAGATCACCCCCGAGCCGCCGGAAGAACGGAATCCGGTCGACCATCGGGTCCCCAGTAGATCCGGCCGCCGCGAGGACAACGAGGGGCCATCCCTCGGCCCGATCCGGCCGAGCGGGTGCGCAAGGAGGGTGGTACCGCGGTACCCCCGGTCCGGGCAGGACAGGCGGCCGGCGCATCGGCCGGATGGTCACGCCCGGGGCCGGTGAGGCGTCGTCCCTCCGTTGGAGAACCAGCCCGACGGAGATTACGACTATGGAGACCGGGTCCCCACGATGAGCACCCCTCTGCGGCATCCCACCTTCGCTCCGCTGCCCGCCCAGGTGGACCTGCCCGCCCTGGAGCGGGAGACGTTGGCCCGCTGGCGCGACACCAAGGTGTTCCACCGTTCGCTGGAGGCCACCGCGGACCGCCCGCTGTGGGTTTTCTACGAGGGCCCGCCCACCGCCAACGGCAGGCCGGGGGCGCATCACGTGGAGGCCAGGGTCTTCAAGGACCTGTTCCCCCGCTACCGGACGATGAAGGGCTACCACGTTCCCCGGCGGGCTGGCTGGGACTGCCACGGGCTGCCCGTCGAGCTCGCGGTCGAGAAGGAGCTCGGCTTCACCAGCAAAAACGACATCGAGGCGTTCGGCATCGCCGAGTTCAACGCCCGGTGCCGCGAGTCGGTGCTGCGCCATGTCGCGGACTTCTCCGCGATGACCGAGCGGATGGGCTATTGGGTCGACCTCGATGGCGCCTACCGCACCATGGACACCAGCTACGTCGAGAGCGTCTGGTGGTCGCTCAAGCAGATCTTCGACCAGGGCCTGCTGGTCGAGGACTTCCGGGTCACCCCGTACTGCCCGCGCGACGAAACGCCGCTTAGTGACCACGAGGTGTCCCAGGGCTACTCGGACGTCGACGACCCCTCGGTCTACGTCCGTTTCCCGCTCGTCGCCGACGCCCTGGGCCTCGCCGGGCAGGGTGCGCAGCTGCTGGTCTGGACGACGACCCCGTGGACGCTGGTGTCGAACACGGCGGTGGCCGTTCACCCGGAGGTGGAGTACGTCCTGGCCCGCGCGGGGGACGGGGAGTTGTTCGTCGTCGCCGAACCACTGGTCACCGCGGCCCTCGGCGAGGACGCCGAGATCGTCGAGCGGTTCCGCGGGGCGGAGCTGGCCGGTGCCCGCTACACCCGCCCGTTCGAGCTGCTGGCGGCCGAGCGGTTCGCGGCCGGCACCGGCGTCCCACACTCGGTCGTGCTCGCCGACTACGTGACGACCACGGATGGCACGGGCCTGGTCCACCAGGCGCCAGCGTTCGGCGCGGAGGACCTCGCGGTCTGCCGGGCGAGCGGGCTGCCGGTGGTGAACCCGATCGGGACGGACGGTCGCTTCCTCGCCGACGTCCCCTTGGTCGGCAGGATGTTCTTCAAGGATGCCGACGCGCCGCTGACCGCCGACCTGCGCGAGCGGGGCCGGCTGTGGCGGGCATCGACGTATACGCACAGTTATCCGCACTGCTGGCGCTGTCACACACCGTTGATCTACTATCCGCTGCCGTCCTGGTACATCCGGACCACCGCCATCCGCGACGAGCTGCTCGCGCAGAACGAGCGGACGACCTGGCATCCCGAGCGGATCAAGACTGGTCGGTACGGCGAGTGGCTGCGCGGCAACGTCGACTGGGCGCTGTCCCGCAACCGATACTGGGGGACACCGCTGCCGGTCTGGCGCTGCGACGACGACCCCACCCACCTGGTGTGCGTCGGGTCACTCGCGGAGCTCTCCGAGCTCGCCGGGCGGAACCTGGCCGACCTCGACCCGCACCGCCCGTTCGTCGACGAGGTCACCGGGACCTGCCCGACCTGTGGCGGCGTCTCGCACCGGGTGCCCGAGGTGATCGACGTCTGGTATGACAGCGGCGCGATGCCGTTCGCCCAGTGGGGCGCCCCGCACCACAACCTCGAGGCGTTCACCCGGCAGTACCCGGCGCAGTACATTTGCGAGGCGATCGACCAGACCCGCGGCTGGTTCTACACGATGATGGCGGTCGGCACGCTGGTGTTCGGCCGCTCCTCCTACGAGACAGTGCTCTGCCTCGGCCTGCTTCTGGACGCCGACGGCCGCAAGATGAGCAAGCATCTCGGCAACGTGCTCGATCCCTTCGAGCTGTTCGAGCGGCACGGCGCGGACGCGGTCCGTTGGCTGATGCTCGCCGGCGGCTCGCCGTGGGCGGACCGCCGGGTGAGTCACGAGGCGATCGAGGACATCGTCCGCAAGGTCCTGCTCACCTACTGGAACACCTCGTCG
Organism: Frankia sp. CoBUL1; assembly: GCF_978021245.1. Taxonomy (NCBI): domain Bacteria; kingdom Bacillati; phylum Actinomycetota; class Actinomycetes; order Frankiales; family Frankiaceae; genus Frankia; species Frankia sp. CoBUL1. The sequence goes on along the minus strand of NZ_CDXDOS010000012.1, from coordinate 5,348 downwards.
TTCTTCGCTCTCTATGCCGGGGCAGCCGGCTGGCGCCCAGCCGCGGACCCGGCCGCGGACCCGGCCGCGGGCGCGACACCGCCGGTCCGACGGCACGTGCTGGACCGCTGGGCGCTGTCCGAGCTCGCGGCCACCGTCGCCGAGGTGAACGATGCGCTGGAGAACTTCGACTCGCTGCGGGCCGGGCGGCGGATCGCCCGGTTCGTCGACGACCTGTCCAACTGGTACGTCCGCCGGTCCCGCCGCCGGTTCTGGGCCGGCGACGCCGACGCCCTGAGCACCCTGCACACCTGCCTGGACGCGCTGACCCGGGTGATGGCGCCGTTCACGCCGTTCCTCACCGACTGGCTGTGGTCACGACTGTTCGCCGACACATCCCCGCAGACCCCCGACTCGGTGCACCTGGCCGCCTGGCCCGAGCTCCCGGCGGGGCTGCACACGCCGGAGCTCTCGGAGCAGATGGATCTCGTCCGGCGGATCGTGGAACTCGGCCGCGCCGCCCGGGCCGCCAGCGGGGTGCGCACCCGCCAGCCGTTGCCGCGGGCGGTCGTCGGCGCGAGTGCCTTTGACGAGCTCTCCCCCGAGCTGATCGCACAGATCACCGAGGAGCTCAACGTGACCACGGTGGAGCCGGCGACCTCGGAGGTCGTCGACATCTCGGTGAAGCCGAACTTCCGGGCGCTGGGGCGGCGCTTCGGCAGGAACACCAAGGCGGTCGCCGCGGCCATCGCGGCCGCCGGTCCTCCCGTCAACGGACGGCTCACCGTCACCGTTGACGGGGAGGACGTCGAGCTGTCCGGGGACGAACTGATCATCACGGAGACGCCGCGGCAGGGCTGGGCGGTCACCGCCGAGTCCGGGCTCTCCGTCGCCCTCGACCTGGAGATCTCCCCGCAGCTCGCCCGCGCCGGGCTCGCCCGCGACGTCGTCCGGGTGCTCCAGGACGCGCGCAAGGCGGCGGGGCTGGAGATCACCGACCGGGTGGACGTCTCCTGGGCTGCGACGCGCGAGGAGACCACGCTCGCTCTGCGTACCCACGGTCAGACGGTGGCCGAGGAGGTGTTGGCGGTCTCCTTCACCGAGGCGGCCCGCACGGAACTACCTGCGGCGCAGCCGCGCGAGACGGCAGCCCGCTCGGCAGCCGAGGAGCTGGGCCTGGCGTTCACGCTCACCCGGCACGAGACGACCGGCAGCTGAGACCGAGGCTCGGGGTCAGCGAGAGGCCCGGCGTACTGCTCCCGCCGGGAGCAGCGCCGCGGCGGCCAGCGTCAAGATCAGGGACGCATAGACGAAACCGCTGCCGGCGAGGATGCCGACCACCGCAAGAACCGTACACAGAGCAAGAACCTCTCCACAAAGCGTCAGCATCTCTCGATCACCCCATCACGAGACCGGCCGTCGGCTCCGGGGCCGAGGGCCACGCCGGACCCGCCGAGGGCCGCGCGGTGGATGATCAGAACTCCTGCATTCCCGGGGTGTCCCGCCGGGTGGCATCCATGTCCGGCCGGCCGTGACCGTTGTCGCGGGCCATGGCGGCGCCGGCGGGCAGGGGCGGACCGGGCGGGAAGGTCGGCTGGTGGGCGGGGCTCTGCGCAGCGCCACTGGGCCCCATGCCCACCGCGGGCGGCGTGGGTCCACCACCCGGGTTGAGGCCCGGTCGCGGAGGCCCGCAGGCACCGACGGCCGGCTGGGTCGGCATGCCGTCCAGGTCCCGCAGCTGCATCTCCAGGTAGGCCCGCAGCCGGGTGCGGTACTCCCGCTCGAACGCCCGAAGCTGCTCGACCTGGCCCTCGAGACGACGCTTGTCGTCCTCCAAGCCGCCGAGCTGCTCGGCCACGTGCGCCCGGGCCTCACCGATGATGCGGTCCGCGTCCGCCCTCGCCTCGCGGCGAGCGCGTTCGGACTCCGTGCGCGCCTCGCGCAGCGCCTCGTCCGCCGTGCGCTGGGCCAGCACGAGGGTACGGGCGACCCGCTGCTCGATGTCGGCCTCCACCTGCGGGTTGCCGCCGGCGCGGGCGGGCGGTCCGGAGGTACCCACCGCCGAGATCACCGTGGTGGGGGCGCCGCCCTGCTGCAGCGCGGGGGGCTGCGGCTGCTGGCCCCGCTCCCGGGCAGCCTGGGCGGCCTGGGCCTGCGCCTGGCCGATCTGGCGACGCGCCTCGTCGAGCTGGCGGCGCAGGCCCTGGTTCTCCTCAAGGATCTGCGCGGGCACGCCCGGACCACCACCGCCGGAACGCCGGGCCTCGTCGAGCTGCCGGCGCAGGTCGCTGTTCTCGTCCAGCAGCCGCGTCAGCTCGGCCTCCACCTCGTCGAGGAAGGTGTCGACCTCATCCTCGTTGTAGCCCGTGCGAAACCTCGTCGGGCTGAAGACCTTGTTCTGAACGTCCTGTGGTGTCAGAGCCACGTCGCCTCCTCGTGCGGCATCGCCGCTCCCCGAAGAGAGGGCGGTCTGCGGGCAGTCTGCCGCGCCCGCGCTCGCGGTGTGCACAACAACCCCGTCACAGCCTCTGCGCATAGCTTCGAAGCACGATGACCACTAGGAAGAGCAGCAGGAACCCGAGGTCAAGCGCAACGCTACCCACCCGCAACGGCGGAAGAAATCGCCGGATGAATCGTAACGGAGGGTCAGTCACCGTGTACACAATCTCGAAGACCAGTACCAGGGGGCCGGTCGGGCGGAACGATCGGCTGAGGGCAAGAACCAGATCGATGATCCATCGTGCTATCAGGAGCAACAGATAGACCGTCAGCACCCAAAAGATCAAGCTTCCTACTGTGCTGATGGTGCTCTCTCCTGAGAAACGGGGGGGACGCGATCACGCCCCCTGACTATGACTGGTTGTAGAAGCCACCCTCACGGATGCGTCGCTTGTCCGTCTCGGTGACCTCGACGTTGTGCGGCGAGAGCAGGAAGACCTTGTTTGTCACCTTCTCGAGGTCGCCCCGCAGCCCGAAGATCAGACCTGCGGCGAAGTCGACCAGCCGCTTGGCGTCGGCATCGTCCATGTCGGTGAGGTTCATGATAACGGGCGTCCCGTCCCTGAACTCCTCGCCGATCTGGCGCGCCTCATTGTAGCTGCGTGGCTGAAGCGTGGTGATCCGGTAGGGGTGCGACTCCTCCACCGCGGCCACCCTGCGCATCGGCACGGGACCGGCGGGACGCAGCGGTTCGACCGGTGGACGTCGCGGCATGGCGACCGGCTCCTCACGTGCGTCTATCCGACGGACCGTACGGTCCATCGGAACCGGTTCGTGCATAGCACGCCGGTCGTCACGACCGACCGCACGACCGTCGTCATAGTCGTCCTCGAGATAGTCCTCATCCTCCTCGGCCAGACCGAGGTAGACCATCGCCCTGCGCCCGAGCCCCATGGGCGCGACTCTAAGGGACACCAGGCCGTTCACCGAACAAAGCGGTGCCGATCCGAAGGTGTGTCGCGCCTTCGGCCACAGCGTCCTCAAGATCTCCCGACATGCCGGCACTGATGACGGTGGCCTGGGGATGCCCCACCTTCAGGCGTTCCGCCACCTCACGCAGTCGCGCGAACGCAGGTCGTGGCTGCCCCCTCCGGGGGGCGACAGCCATCACGCCTCGCAGGGCCAGTCCCGGCGCCTCCTCGACAAGATCGGCCAGGGCGGAAAGGCCGGCCGGATCGATCCCTCCGCGCCTCGAGCCGGCGATCGACGCGCCGATCTTCCCATCGGAAGCACCAGGGAGGTCCAACGAGACCTGGAGACAGATCGACAGCGGGCGACCGCGTTCCATCGCCAGCCGGGAGAGCACTGGCACCAGGCTCACCCGATCCACTGACTGCACCCAATCCGCCCAACGAAGAACGGATCTGGCCTTGTTGCGCTGCAGTTGTCCCACGAAATGCCAGATCGGATCGCCGGAACCGGTGGCACCGGAGGACGAGCCGTCACCGGTCCCCTTGGCCGGGACGCTCCGTTCCCCGCCGATCAGCCGGGTGACGAGACTCACCTTCGGCCCGGCTTCCTGCTCCCGGTTCTCGGCGAAGTGCCGCACCCCGAGCGTGTGCATCATCACAACATCCTGGGGTGGGTAGGTTTTACTGACCGCAATGAGGGTGAGGTGGTCCGGATCACGGCCCGCTGCCCGGGCCGCCCCCACGATCCGAGCCCGGACCTCGGCCAGCCGCTGCGTCAACCGGTCCAGGCGCGCCGGATCGAGCTCGATCGGGGCGGGTCGGTCCGGTCCGGGTCGGTCCGGGGCGGGTCGGTCCGGGGCGAACGGTCCGTCGGACTCCCCCGAGCCGGATGCGCCATGCCTCGCGGGCACCTCGGGCCGGTGGATCATGGCGTCGGCCCGAGCCAGACCAGGCCGGCGAAGCGTCCCGTCCGACCCTCTCGACGGTAGGAGTAGAGCTCCGGATCCTCGGCGGTGCATCGAGCAGAAATTGTTATATCGGTCACACCGGCGGCGGCGAGTTGACGACGGATACCGGCACGCAGGTCGATCGCCGCGGTGCCGACGCGGGTGGTGGCCGCACTCCCCGGCACCTGGGTATCCACCTCGCAACGAAGATCCTCCGGCACCTCGTAACAGCCGGCACAGATACATGGACCGATGGTGACACGGAGCTCGTCCCGGACGGCGCCGAGCCGCTCGAGGGCCCCAAGAGTGGCGTGTATCACGCCATTGGCCATCCCAACCCGGCCGGCGTGCGCCACTCCCACCACCGCGGGGGCCTCGAACAGCACCGGTGCGCAGTCGGCAACCATCACGGCGAGCACGAGGCCGGGGACATCGGTCACCAGCGCGTCCGCCTGTGGCGGCGGCCCGTGCCGACGCAGCACGGCGACCTGCCTCCCATGCACCTGCCGCATGTACTGGACCGGCATCCGCAGCCGGTCGACGAGCCGGCGTCGGTTGACGGCGACGGCCTCGTCGGCATCCCCGACGTGGTCGCCCAGATTGAGTCCCTCGAACGGCGGGTCGCTGACCCCGCCCGAGCGCGAGGTGACGAGAACCGGCATGCCGGAAGTCTGCCTGGCACCGGCTACTTGAGGAAGTCCGGCACGTCCAGCTCGTCGTCGTCGGCCACCGGCCGCACCGGCCGGCGAGGCGGGTAGGTCGGCCGGGGAGCAGCGCGCGGCGGCTCCGGGCGGTGCTGACCATAGGCCTGATCGACCGGCGGCTCCACCGGTTCACGGTCCGGCGGGGCGAGGCGAGACTCGCTCGTCGGGATCACGGTCGATTCGGCCGTGGCGACCGCAGCGGGTTCGTTCGAGGCCGGCGCCCCCGGCAGCGGTTCCGGGTGGTAATGACCGACGTTCGACGGCGCGATCGGCGGCGGGGGTGCCTGCAGGTAGCTCGGTGTGGGCGG
>NZ_CDXDOS010000011.1:0-35674 GCF_978021245.1 Frankia sp. CoBUL1 | reverse complement strand
CGTCGAAATAGCGACAGGAAGCCTGGGAGAAACGCTGAAGCGCGCTCAGATCCGGGCGATACGAGAGGTGACTGAATGGGTAGCCCAGCAGAGATCCAGAGATGGGGAGAATCCCTCCGAGTAGCCGCCGCGAGCGCAGACCCGGGCCGGCTGGTGGCCCGGGTCGCGTTCGCGGGCCGGACCTCGACCGAAGACCAGCAGGACCCGACCCTGTCCCTGCCCCGGCAACTGCGGCGATGCTCGGCGGTCATTCCGGAAGACGCGGTGATCGTCGCGCATTTCTTCGACATCGAGTCCGGCCGCATGGACCTCTCAGCCCGCGGCCGGGGTAGCGCCCACGAGCTGTTCGACATCCCGATCCCGCGCGACGGCGGCATCCAGGATCTTCTCGCCGAAGCCGAGCGGCCCGACCGGCGGTTCGACTACGTCATCTGCGAGTCGATCGACCGCATCGCCCGGCGCACCTACTACGGCACCTACATCGAGCACCACCTGGAGAAGGTCGGGGTCCGCCTCCTCGCCGCCGACGAGCCGATCCAGATCGGCACGTCGGGCCGGCGCAAGGCCAGCGCGACCACCGTGCTGACCCGGCGGGTCAAGCAGGGCATCGCCGAGTGGTACGTCCTGGAGATGCTGGAGAAGTCCTGGGACGGGTTCGCCGTCCACACCGAGCAGGGCTTCAACATCGGCAAGCCGCCCTACGGCTACCGCGCCATCCAGATCCCGCACGCCGTACCCGCCAAACGTGCCAAGGGCGTCAAGAAGACCCGACTCGTCGCCGACCCCGTCCAAGGGGCCGTCGTCCGGCAGATCTTCGCCTGGCGCATCGGCGAACGCGCGAGCTACCAGCAGATCGCCGACCGGCTCAACCAGGACCTCGTCGCCCACCCACCGCCGACACCGGTCGACCCCGCCCGCGCCGTCGGACGGTGGACCATCTCCAACGTCCGGGAGATCATCACCAACCCGAAGCACACCGGCCACATGGTCTGGGGCCGCCGCGCCCGCAAACGCGGCCGGAACCGCGCCAACCCGGTCGAGGACTGGATCTGGTCACCCCAACCGACCCACGACGCCTACGTCACCCTCGAAGGCTTCGTCGAGGCACAGCAGATCGCCAGCCAGCACGCCAAGTCCCGCAGCGCCGGTGGCCGCAACCGCCACCCCCAGACACGCCGCCTCTACCAGCTGCGCAGTCACCTGTTCTGCGACCTGTGCGGCCGGCGCATGTACGGCAAGACGTCGAAAGGCGTCAGCTACTACGTGTGCGCTCCCAAACCCGGCTACGTGCCCGCCGGCCACCCGGCGGCATCCAGCTGGTGGGTCCGCGAGGAACCAATCGTTGAGGGCCTCAGCGAGTTCCTCGCCGAAAGGATCTTCGGGACGTACCGGCGTGACCTGCTCGCCAGCGCGCTGACGACAGGCACCGACCCCGACACCGACGACCGTGATCGACGCATCGCCACACTAGAACGCTCCCTCGCCACCAACGAGCGTCGCCGACGGAGCCTGATCAGGAACCTCGAACTCGTCGATGATCCAGACAACCCAGACCCGGACCTGAAGCACGACTTCGCGGAACGCCGCGCCGAGCTTCGAGCCGAACGAACCAAGCTCGAACGCGAACTCGACGATCTACGCGACCAGGCACAGAAAGCGACGAACCCGGCACTGCTCGCACTGCTGCCCATAGGTGCCATCGACCTCGCGTACCTACCAGACGAGATCAGCCGCCGGCTCTTCGCGGCCCTCCGCCTGGAGATCCGCTACAACCGCGACACCCGCACCGCTCGATGCAGAGTTACCCTATGTGGCGACACGGTGCGATCCGTGGCGGAGATCGGCAGTAGCATCGTCGGCTCCAAGCCTACCGAGAGGGAACACAGAGATGACCAAGGGAGAGGACCGAAAGTGATCAATGGGGAGCGGCGGCTTCCCTCCTTCTACTTGGTGCCCCCGGCAGGATTCGAACCTGCGCACCCGCCTCCGGAGGGCGGTGCTCTATCCCCTGAGCTACGGGGGCTCCGGGTCAACGCGGCATACGCTACCAGGACGGAACGCCGGATCGGGAATCCGGGTCGCCGTAAGCTTCCGGTGTGTACCCTGCCACCCCCCGAGTCCTCGTCGTCGACGACGACGCGGTGATACGTCAGCTCGTGGTCGTCAACCTTGAGTTGGAGGGCTTTGAGGTCCATACCGCCGTAGACGGCGTGGACTGCCTGGAGATGGTGCGCGAGATCGCCCCACAGGTGATCACATTGGACATCATGATGCCGAGGATGAACGGCTGGGACGTGGCCGCCCGGCTGCGGGAGGAGCCGGACACCGCCGCCATCAAGATGATTATGCTGACCGCCCGGGCTCAGGAGGCCGACGTCAAGCGTGGGATGCGGGTCGGGGTGGACTACTACCTGACCAAGCCGTTCGACCCGGACGAACTCATCGGTGTGGTCCAGCGGCTGGCTGCGGGCCAGCCGGTCTGACCCGGCGCCGATAACATCGCCGTCATGACCCCCGCCGATCTCGCTGACGCCATCGTGACGGCCATCGGCCGCGCGGTCGCGGACGGCGACTTGGACGTGACTGTGCCGACCGCCGTCACGGTGGAGCGGCCGAAGACGCCCGAGCACGGGGACTACGCCTCCCCGGTCGCGCTCCAGCTTGCCAGGGCCGCCCGTCGTCCGCCGCGCGCCGTCGCGGAGACGTTGGCCCGGCGGCTCGCTACCGACAGCGAGCTCGCCGCCGTGGACGTCGCCGGCCCGGGGTTCCTCAACTTCCGGCTGGCCGACGCCGCCCTCGGAGAGATCGCCCGCACGGTGGTGTCGGCCGGTGACCGGTACGGCTGGGCGGTCAGGCCACGAGGTGTCCGGGTCAACCTGGAGTTCGTCAGCGCGAACCCGACCGGCCCGGTGACGCTGGCCTCGGCGCGCCGGGCGGCCGTCGGGGATGCCCTGGGGCGCATCCTGCCCGCGGCCGGGTTCGAGGTGGGCACGGAGTACCACGTGGGCACGGAGTACCACTACGACCGCGGGGCGTCCGAGCAGGCCCTGCACGACCTGGTCGACGCGGCCGGGGCCGGCGCGGCGCGGTACTGGCTGGTCCGGTCTTCGCCGGATTCGGCGCTCGATCTGGATCTGGACCTGATGGCCCGCCAGACCAGTGACAACCCGGTCTTCTACGTGCAGTATGCCCACGCGCGGATCAGCTCGCTGCTGCGCGACGCCGAGTCCCTGGGCCTCACGGCCGCGACCGAGCCGGTCGACGTCGCCCTGCTGACCCAGCCGCGGGAGGGTGAGCTGCTGCGCGCGCTCGGCGAGTTCCCCCGAGTGATCGAGTCCGCCGCGAGGCTGCGTGGCCCCCATCGGCTCGCCCGCTATCTCGAGGAACTTGCCGGGGTCTACTACCGGTTCTACGACTCCTGCCGGGTGCTTCCGCAGGGCGACGCCGAGCCCGGTCCGGCCACCGGCGCGCGGCTGATGCTCGTGGCGGCGACCCGGGTGGTGTTCGCGAACGGCCTGGGACTGCTCGGGGTCAGCGCCCCCGAGCGGATGTGACGAGCGGTCGGTCCGGGCGTCCGGGCGGGTTCGGGAACGAGCCGGTTGGAAAGCGTGAAACAGGCGGCATGAGGCAGGCAGAGGCGAGATGAGCGAGATCGACAGCCCGGCGGTGGTGCCGTTGGAGGAGAAGCCGTTGGAGGAGAATCTGTGGCCGGCCACGGCCCGGCTGGACGCCGACGGTGTGCTGCGAATCGGTGGGATCCGGGTTAACGAGCTGGCCGCCGAGTTCGGCACGCCGGCCTTCGTTCTCGACGAGGCCGACTTCCGGGCCCGGTGCGCGGCTTGGCGGCGGGCGTTCGCCGAGTGTGACGTCTACTACGCGGGCAAGGCCTTTTTGTGCCGCACGATCGCTCGCTGGGTGGATGAGGGGGGTCTGAATCTCGACGTCTGTACGGGCGGGGAGCTTGCGGTGGCCCGCTCGGTCGGCTTCCCGGCGGATCGACTGCTCTTCCACGGCAACAACAAGTCCGTCGCGGAACTGCGGGCGGCCGTCGGCTATGGCGTCGGGCGGATCGTCGTCGACTCCTTCGCCGAGATCACCCGCCTGGCAGCCGTCGCAGCCGAGGCGGGCGTGCGCCAGCGCGTGCTGATCCGCGTCACCCCGGGCGTGGAGGCGCACACACATCACTACGTCTCCACCGGGCAGGAGGACCAGAAGTTCGGGTTCTCGCTGGCCGGCGGGTCGGCGGCCGAGGCGGTGGAACGCGTGCTCGCGGCCGCCGGCTCCCTCGAACTCGTCGGCCTGCACGCGCACATCGGCTCGCAGATCTTCGACACGGCCGGGTTCGGCCTGGCGGCGCACCGCCTGGTGGGCCTGCTCGCGCGCATCCGCGACACCCACGACCTCGAACTGCCCGAGCTCGACCTCGGCGGTGGCCTCGGCATCGCCTACACCGGCGAGGACGCCCCGCTGGAGGTCACCGACGTCGCCGAGCGGCTGACCGCCGTGGTCGGCAAGGAGTGCGCCGCCGCGGGCCTGACCGTCCCGCGCCTCGCGGTGGAACCGGGACGGGCCATCGTCGGATCGACGACGGTGACCCTCTACGAGGTCGGCACTGTCAAGGAGCTGCCCGGGCTGCGCACCTTCGTCAGCGTGGACGGCGGCATGAGCGACAACATCCGCACGGCGCTCTACGACGCCCGCTACACCGCCCGGCTGGTCTCCCGGACCGGTTTGGCCACGACGCACGTCGTCACGATCGTCGGCCGGCACTGCGAGTCCGGGGACGTCGTCGCCCACGACGTGCCGCTGCCCGACGACGTCCGGCCCGGTGACCTGCTGGCCATTCCCGCCAGCGGCGCCTACCACCGGTCGATGGCCAGCAACTACAACCACGTGGCGCGGCCACCGGTGATCGCCGTGCGCGACGGCGCGGCCCGGATCATCGTCCGGCGGGAGACCGAGGACGACCTGCTGCGCCTGGACGTCGATCCGGGCGTGAAGGTCGAGCCGGGCGCCGACCCGGCCTCCCCGGAGGTGGCGTGGTGAGGATCGCGTTGCTCGGCTGTGGGGTCGTCGGCAGCGAGACCGTCCGGCTGTTGCAGGCCAACGCCGCCGATCTCGCCGCCCGGGTCGGGGCTCCCCTGGAGCTCGCCGGGATCGCGGTGCGCAGGCCGGGCCGCGCCCGCGCCCTCGACGCGGATCCGGCGCTGTTCACCGGGGATGCGGCGGGCCTCGTCGCCCGGGACGACGTCGACATCGTGATCGAGCTTGTCGGCGGCATCGAGCCGGCCCGCTCCTGGCTGCTGTCCGCCCTGCGGGGGGGTAAGTCGGTGGTCACCGCGAACAAGGCCCTGTTGGCCTCGGACGGCGCGACGCTGCACGACGCGGCCGCCGCGGCCGGCACCGATCTCTACTACGAGGCCGCCGTGGCCGGGGCCATCCCGCTGATCCGCCCGCTGCGCGAGAGCATGGCCGGGGATCGTGTGCACCGGGTGCTCGGCATTGTCAACGGGACGACCAACTTCGTGCTGACCCGGATGGACGAGATCGGCGCGTCGTTCACCGAGGCGCTCGCCGAGGCCGGGGCGCTCGGATACGCCGAGGCCGATCCCTCCGCCGACATCGATGGGTTCGACGCGGCCGCGAAGGCGGCCATCATGGCCCAGCTGGCCTTCCACTCCCGGGTAACGATCGACGACGTCTACCGGGTCGGCATCGGTGAGATAACCACCGCCGACATCGCCAGCGCCCGGGAGCTCGGTTGCACCGTGAAGGCACTCGCGGTGGCGGAACGCTCGGCCGAGACCGAGGGGATCAGCGTGCGGGTCCACCCGGCGATGATCCCGCGCACCCACCCGCTGGCCGGGGTGCGGGAGGCCTTCAATGCGGTGTTCGTCGAGTCCGAGGCGGCGGGCCAGCTGATGTTCTACGGCCAGGGCGCCGGCGGGGCGCCGACCGCCTCGGCGGTGCTCGGGGATGTGGTCGCGGTCGCGCGCAACCGTATCGCTGGCCGTCGCGGCCCTGGTGAATCGTCCTACGCCGCGCTGCCTGTGCTGCCGATGGGCCGTACCGTGACGAGGTATCACGTGAATCTCGACGTCACCGACAAGACCGGCGTGCTCGCGACGGTCGCTGGGGCGTTCGCGCGTCACGATGTGTCTATCAGGAGCGTTCGTCAGGACGGCCGCGGCGACGACGCGAGCCTCGTCCTGGTGACGCATGCCGCCCCGGACGCGGCACTGTCCGCCACCGTCGAGGAGCTCCGCGGCCTCGCCGGTGTCCGGGCGGTGTCCGGCGTGATGCGGGTTGAGGGAGGTGAGCCGTGACCACGACGTCATCCACACCGCTCGCGGACGAGCCGGCCGTGCCGGTGCTGTCCGCGGCGCCCGATCGGCCGCACCGGCCGTGGCAGGGAATCATCGAGGAGTACCGGGACCGTCTGCCGATCGCACACGACACGCCCGTCATCACGTTGCGTGAGGGTGGGACGCCCCTGCTGCCCGCGGCACACCTCTCCGACCTCACTGAATGTGAGGTTCATCTCAAAATCGAAGGGGCGAATCCGACTGGGTCCTTCAAGGACCGCGGGATGACGGTGGCCATCAGCCGGGCTGTCGGCGCCGGTTCCCAGGCTGTCATCTGCGCGTCCACCGGCAACACCTCGGCGTCGGCCGCTGCCTACGCGGCCCGCGCCGGCATCACCTGCGCGGTGCTGGTGCCCAGCGGAAAAATTGCCCTGGGCAAGCTCGCCCAGGCGCTTGTCCACGGGGCCCGGCTGCTGCAGCTCGACGGCTCCTTCGACGACTGCCTGCGGGTGGCGCGCGAACTCGCCGACACCTCGCCGGTCACCCTGGTCAACTCGGTGAACCCCTTCCGTCTCGAGGGGCAGAAGACGGCGTCCTTCGAGATCGTGGAGGCGCTCGGCCGGGCCCCGGACGTCCACTGCCTGCCGGTCGGCAACGCCGGCAACATCACCGCTTACTGGCGGGGCTACCTCGAGGAGAACAACCGGATCGCCAGCGGCCACCCGCGGATGTGCGGTTTCCAGGCAGCGGGTGCCGCGCCCATCGTGCGGGGCGAGGTGGTGACCTCGCCGCAGACGATCGCCACGGCGATCCGCATCGGCAACCCGGCGTCGTGGGATCTCGCCGTCGAGGCGAGAGAGGCCTCCGGTGGTCTGATCGACGCCGTGAACGACCGGGAGATCCTCGCCGCCTACCGCTTGCTGGCCCGCAAGGAGGGCGTCTTCGTGGAGCCTTCCAGCGCCGCCAGCGTCGCGGGCCTGCTGAAGGCACGGGCGGGCGGCCGGATTGAACCCGGCGAGCAGGTCGTGTGCACTGTCACGGGCAACGGGCTCAAGGACCCCGACTGGGCGATCAGCGGCGCGGCCCGGCCGGAAACGATCCGCCCGACCGTCGCGGGCGCCGCCGAGGCACTGGGGCTGCAGCGCTCGTGACCACTCGGTCCTCCCCGCGCCCAGGCGGGACGGCGGCCTTCGCCGAGCGGGTCGGCCGGTCCGGGCCGGTCACCGCGGCCGACGGCGTGTCGCGGTGGGTCCGGGTCCGGGTACCGGCGACCAGCGCGAATCTCGGCCCCGGCTTTGACACGTTCGGCCTGGCATTGGGCCTGTACGACGAGGTCGATGTCGAGACGACCCGATCCGGTCTCACCGTTGACGTCGTCGGCACGGACGTCGTCGCCCGGGACGAGACGCACCTCGTGGTCCGGGCGATCCGGGCGACCTTCGACACCCTCGGCCGGGCGCAGCCCGGTCTCGCGTTGCACTGCGTCAACCGGATCCCGCACGGCCGCGGGCTGGGATCCTCGGCCGCGGCGATCGTCGCCGGGGTCGCCGCCGCCGCCGCGCTCGCGCAGCCGGACCTCGGGCCCGCCTTCGAGACCGGCGCCGCCTTCGAGGCCGGCGCGGACTCCGTGTCCGCGCCCGATGACGCACCCGAGCCGGATCCGGTGTCCAGAGCCGCGTCGGGAGCCGGCTTCTTCGGGCCCGCGGGCATGCTGCGGCTCGCCAGCGCCATCGAGGGGCACCCGGACAACGTCGCCGCGGCGCTGAGCGGGGGCTTCACCGTTGCGTGGCAGGACGGCGACGGTGCCCGGTCCCTGCGCGTCGATCCCTTCGCCGAGCTGAGACCCGTGATCTTCATCCCCGCGATACGGCAGTCGACCGAGCAGTCGCGCGGGGCGCTGCCGAGCGGCGTTCCGTTCGCCGACGCCGCCCGCAACCTCGGTCGGGCCGCGCTGCTGGCGTTGACGATGTCGGCAGCCGAGCCGGCCGCCGGGCAGCCGTCCCGACGTGCCGAGGCACTCCTGCGTGCCACCGAGGATCTGGTGCATCAGCCCTACCGGTTCCCCGGCGTCCCGGCGTCGGCGGACCTCGTCGGTCGGCTGCGCGGCGGGGGGATCGCGGCGGCCCTGTCCGGTTCGGGGCCATCCGTCATCGCCCTCGCCGTCGGTGGTGAACAGGCCGCGGCGGCGGTGGACGTGGCGGGTGCCGGGTTCTCCGTCGCCCCGCTGCCGGTGGACAGACACGGTGCACGCGTCATCCGATGTCGATCCGCAGCGCCATGACCCCGTTGCCCGCGGTGGGATCCGCTGCGACGGCTGGCGCTGTGAGCTCCCGATGCGCGGTTGTGTGTCACATCGGGAAGTCCTGACGTCTCAAGGTTGTTGCCGAGGTGTCTGCCGCTGGATAGTCTGGTGACTGCACCCGCTGCCACCGTGGCGCGTGCTCGCTCCCGCCGTGCCGCTCTGGTCTCGCCAGGTGGAACATGGTTCGGGACTCCGGTGTATAAGCTTCGTCGTCGTTGCCTCGGCTCCACACCGGCACTCCCAGGCGGGATCGGCGAGTTCGCTCGCGGCAGTCGGCCGCTGGCGCCGTACACGGGCGCGATGCTTGCCCATTCGGTGCTGTATACCCCTTCACCCGGCATGCGTGCAGGCGAAGAAGGTCCACAAGCAACGCCCGGCTCACCGGGAGCCAGTTCCTTCAGGGAAGGAAAACCTTGAGCGACACCACCAACGTGCTGCCGCAGAGCGCACGTGAGTCTGCGCCGCCCGTGACGCCTGCATCCCCCCGGGAGAGTGACCCGGCGGCGAGCACCTCGTCCGCAGACGCCATCTCGGCTGAGCCCACCGGGAACGGTGACTCGCGCGCAGGCCGTATCACCCGGACCGCTCTCGCCGCACCTTCTCCGGCCGGAGAAGGTGCGGCCGTGACCCGACGCCGCCGGCAGGGCACCGGTCTGTCCGCTATGCTGCTCCCCGAGCTGCAGGCCATGGCCTCGTCCCTGGGGATCCAGGGCGTGGGCCGGCTGCGCAAGGGCCAGCTCATCGCCGCGATCCAGAACGTGCAGAACAACGAGTCCGCGGCCGTGACGCCCGTCGCGGCAGCCCCAGCGACTTCTTCGGCCCCCGCGGCTTCTTCGGCCCCCGCGGCCCCCACGGCCCTTGCGCCGCCGCCCCCGGCGGAGTCGGGGCCGGCCTCGCCCGCCGGACCGGTTCCGGCCGCGAGCGAGACATCCCCCGCGCCGCGGGTGTCCCGGCAGGCTGCCGGCTCGGACGGCACCGCTACCCGCACCCGTTCCCGCCGTGGAGCCTCTCGGGCGGCGGCGAGCCCCGCCGCCGAGCAGCCGACCCTGCCCGAAACGGCGGCTGGGGACACGGTCGTGGAGACCCGGGCCGGATCGGTTGTGGACGCCCGGGCCGGATCGGCCGCTTCCGCCCAGCCGACCGTGTCCGCCCAGCCGGCCGGGGCGCCCGCGTCGGCTCCGCCGGCCGCCGCGTCCCACCGCCAGACCGATGCCGGTCCCCGGAGTCGGGAGGACCGTCGGGATCGTTCCGCCGACAACGGCCGGGTGAGCGCGAGTGACCGTCAGGGCGGTGAGGCCGGCGGCGAGCGTGCCACGGCGGACCGCCAGGGCGCGGACCGTCGCTCCGGTACGGACCGTCAGTCCGCTGATCGTCCCAGCCGCGTGGATCGCACCCAGCAGGGTGACCGGTCCGGGGCAGAGCGTTCCGGCGGCGACCGGCCCGGGCAGGGAGGGCAAGGGGGGCAAGGCGAGGACGACTTCGCCGCCCGTGGCCGGCGGGGCCGCTTCCGGGAACGCGGTCGTAACCGCGGTCGCGGCGGGCAGGCCGGCCCGAGCGAGAACGAGCCGGTCCTGCGCGAGGACGACGTCCTGGTCCCCGTCGCCGGCATTCTCGACGTTCTGGATAACTACGCCTTCGTGCGGACCAGCGGGTACCTGACCGGCCCGACCGACGTCTATGTCAGCCTCGCCCAGGTGCGTCGCAACGGGCTGCGCCGCGGTGACGCCATCACCGGTGTCGTCCGCGCCCCGCAGGAGGGCGAGCAGCGCCGGGACAAGTACAACGCGCTGGTCCGGCTCGACACCATCAACGGGATGGAGCCCGAGGAGGCACGCGGCCGGCCGGAGTTCACCAAGCTGACTCCGCTCTACCCCCAGGAGCGGCTGCGGCTGGAGACCGAGCCCCACATGCTGACCACGCGGGTCATCGACCTCGTGATGCCGATCGGCAAGGGGCAGCGGGCCCTGATCGTCAGCCCGCCCAAGGCGGGTAAGACGATGGTGCTGCAGTCCATCGCGAACGCGATCACGACGAATAACCCGGAAGTCCACCTCATGGTCGTGCTCATCGATGAGCGGCCGGAGGAGGTCACCGACATGCAGCGGTCGGTCAAGGGCGAGGTCATCGCGTCCACCTTCGACCGTCCACCGGCCGACCACACCAATGTCGCCGAGCTGTCCATCGAGCGGGCCAAGCGCCTGGTCGAGTTGGGCCACGACGTCGTCGTGCTGCTCGACTCGATCACCCGGTTGGGCCGTGCCTACAACCTGGCGGCCCCGGCCTCCGGTCGTATCCTGTCCGGTGGTGTCGACTCGACGGCGCTCTACCCGCCGAAGCGGTTCCTCGGCGCGGCCCGCAACATCGAGAACGGCGGGTCTCTGACGATCATTGCGACGGCGCTGGTGGAGACCGGTTCGACGATGGACATCGTGATCTTTGAGGAGTTCAAGGGAACCGGCAACGCCGAGCTCAAGCTCGATCGCAAGATTGCCGACAAGCGGATCTTCCCCGCGGTGGATGTCGACGCCTCCGGTACCCGCAAGGAGGAGATTCTGCTTGCCCCGGACGAGCTCGTGATCATGCACAAGCTGCGTCGCGTGCTCCATACCAGGGAGACCCAGCAGGCCCTCGAGCTCCTGCTCGATCGGCTCAAGCAGACCAGGACGAACTACGAGTTCCTGATGCAGATCGCCAAGACCGCACCGCCTCAGGATTAGCCTTCCCCCACACGGCGGCTTCGGCGCAGTGTGGGGGTCCCTGGCCCAGGGCGCCGTTCGGGGTTTCCGCGCGATCGCCTTCGGCGATCTTGCTGGGGGGTCGTTGGGGGCTTCGGCGCAGCGTGGGGATCCCTGCACCGGCTGGCGGTCGGCGCATCCGGCCTCTGGCAGACTGGCAGCAGACCGGCTCCGGTTCACGTCGTCCACGCGGGACGACGACCCGGCGGCCACTTTGAAAGAGGGATCATGAAGCCTGACGTCCACCCGACCTACCACGAGACGACGGTCACCTGTACCTGCGGGAACACCTTCACCACCCGCAGCACCAAGGAGAACGGCGCCGTCAACGCCGAGGTCTGCTCGCAGTGCCACCCGTTCTACACCGGCAAGCAGAAGATCCTCGATGTCGGCGGCCGGGTCGAGAAGTTCGAGCGCCGGTTCGGCCGGCGGCGCCCCGGCGAGAAGGCCGGCGGCGCGAAGTAGCTCGGCCGCGGCGCCCGTCCGGACTCCGGACGGGCGCCGTTCGCGTCTGGGACGGACGATACCCGTCCCACCGACCCCCTCCCGGAACCGTGACGCGTTCCAGGACCATGACGTGCGAAGGAACCACGATGACGTCCCCGCTCGACGGCCTGATCGCCGAGCACGCCGAGATCGAGGGGCAGCTCGCCGACCCGGCGGTGCACAACGACCCCGCGAAGGCGCGCGCCCTGAGCCGTCGCTACGCGCAGCTCGCCCCGGTCGTGGATCTTGCGCGCGAGCTCGACCGGGTGGAGGGAGACCTCGCTGCCGCCCGCGAGCTCGCGGTGCTGGACCCGTCGTTCCGGGACGAGGTCCATGATCTCGGCGAGGAGCTGGCCCGGCTCAACGACCGACTGCGGGCCTACCTCGTCCCGATCGACCCCGACGACGCCCGGGACGCCATCCTCGAGGTCAAGGCCGGCGCCGGTGGCGAAGAATCGGCGCTGTTCGCCGGAGACCTGCTCCGGATGTATCTGCGCTATGCCGAACGGCGCGGCTGGAAGACCGAGATCCTCGACGCCAACCCCTCCGACCTCGGCGGTTACCGTGATGTCAGCGTGGCGGTGAAGGCCCGGGGACCCGCGGGCCCCGGGGACGGTGTCTATGGCCGGCTGCGCTTCGAGGGCGGGGTGCACCGCGTCCAGCGGGTGCCCGTCACCGAGTCCGCCGGACGTATCCACACCTCGGCGGCCGGGGTCCTGGTGCTTCCGGAGGCCGAGGAGGTTGATGTCGAGATCGACCCGAACGACCTGCGCATCGACGTGTTCCGCTCGTCCGGCCCCGGTGGGCAGAGTGTCAACACCACGGACTCCGCGGTCCGGATCACCCATATCCCGACCGGTGTGGTGGTCTCCTGCCAGAACGAGAAGAGCCAGCTACAGAACAAGGAGTCCGCGCTGCGGATCCTGCGGGCCCGTCTGCTCGGGGCGGCCCGGGAGAAAGCCGAGTCGGAGGCGTCGCTGGCGCGTGCCAGCCAGGTCCGCACGGTGGACCGGTCGGAGCGGGTCCGGACCTACAACTTCGCCGAGAACCGGATCAGCGACCATCGGGTCGGCTACAAGGCACACAACCTCGACCAGGTGCTCGACGGGGAGCTCGACGAGGTCCTCGACGCGCTGGCCGCCGCGGACCTCGACGCGCGGCTGGCGGCTCAGGCGTCATGACCGGCCCGCCGGCCGTGCAGGGGCGCTCACGGGGCACGGAGCAGGAGCAGCCGGGCCGGGGTGCGTCCCCGCATTCGGGCTCCACGGATCCCCTGAGCCCGGTGCGCCACGCGGCCGACCTGACACCGCTGGCCGCGTGGTTGGCGGCGGCGACCGACCGGTTGCGTGCGGCCGGGGTGGCGAGCCCCCGCGCCGACGCCGAGCAGCTCGCTGCCTTCGTGCTCGCGGTGCCCCGCGGCAGGCTGGCACTGCTCGACGACGTCACGGCGGCGGCAGCGCGGCGGCTGGACGAGCTCGTGGCCAGGCGCGCGCAGCGGGTGCCGCTGCAGCACCTGACCGGTGCCGCCGGCTTCCGCCACCTCGATCTCACCGTCGGCCCCGGGGTCTTCATCCCGAGGCCCGAGACGGAGTCTGTCGTCGAATGGGCGCTTACAGAGCTCACCGGGTCCGCCGAGGCCCGGCGGCCGGGACCGTTGTGCGTCGATCTGTGTGCGGGCTCGGGGGCGATCGCGCTGTCCCTGGCGGCGGAGCTGCCCGGCGCGACGGTGCACGCCGTGGAGGTCGACCCGGCGGCGGTGGTCTGGCTGCGACGCAACATCGCCGGCACCGGTCTTCCCGTGACGGCGCACGCAGCCGACATCGCCGCGGCGCTGCCCGAGTCGCTCACCCGACTCGCCGGGACGGTCGACCTGATCATCAGCAATCCGCCGTACCTCCCCGACGCCGACCGCCACACGGTGGAGCCCGAGGTGGGCGAGCATGATCCGGCCCGTGCCCTGTGGGGGGGGCCCGACGGGCTCGACGTGGTGCGTACGGTTGTCGGGGTGGCTGCGCGGCTCCTGCGGCCAGGCGGTCTACTCGTCATCGAACACGCCGACGGCCACGGGGTGTCGGCGCCCGAGCTGCTTCGCGCCGACGGTCGCTGGTCGCACGTGGCGGATTATCGGGACCTGGCCGGCCGGGACCGGTTCGTCGCCGGCCGGCGCGGGGCGTCCCGTGAGCCCCGATCCTGAGGACGAACCCTGATCCTTGAGAAGAGGACGGGCAATGGAACGTTTCGACTGCTCTGACGAACGGGAGCGGGCCCGCGGTCTCGACGCGGCGGTCGGCACCGTCGCCCGGGGCGGGCTGGTTGTGCTCCCTACCGACACGCTCTACGGGCTGGGCGCCGACGCCTTCGATCGGGACGCGGTGGCCTCGC
Source organism: Frankia sp. CoBUL1 (assembly GCF_978021245.1). Classification (NCBI taxonomy): domain Bacteria; kingdom Bacillati; phylum Actinomycetota; class Actinomycetes; order Frankiales; family Frankiaceae; genus Frankia; species Frankia sp. CoBUL1. The sequence continues at coordinate 21,464 of NZ_CDXDOS010000011.1, read as the reverse complement.
TGCTGGCGGCAAAGGGGCGTGGCCGGAACATGCCGGTTCCGGTCCTGGTCGGCTCCTGGCGCACCCTCGACGGGCTGATCGAGCGGATGACCCCCCAGGTCCGGGAGTTGATCACCGCATTCTGGCCGGGCGGGCTGACGCTGGTGGCCCGGCACACCCCGTCGCTGCGCTGGGATCTCGGGGAGAGCCGGGGCACGGTGGCGGTGCGCATGCCGCTGCACCCGGTGGCGATCGAGCTGCTGGGTCGGACCGGGCCGATGGCCGTCTCCAGCGCGAACATCAGTGGCGAGCCTCCGGCGACGACGATCGACGAGGCGCTGCACCAGCTCGGCGGTGCCGCGGATGTCTATCTCGACGGGGGACCGTGCCCGGCCGCCGTCCCCTCGACCATCGTCGACTGCACCGGGGAGGTGCCCGTTGTACTGCGCAGCGGTGCGATTGGCCTCACCGCGCTGCGTGCGGTGCTGCCGCTGATCCGGGAGCCCGTGAACCGATGAGCCCGTAGCTCGCAGGCGGCTCCGCGTGCCGGAGCCGGTCCGGACGGTCCGGGCCGGGATACGGTCCGGGCCGGGGTGGGCATGACGCCGCTGATCGTCCCGGCGGGAGAGTCCCGTACGATCCTGAACCGGGTCGCGGGGCGATGGTCACAGCGGGTGGCTTCGGGTAGATCCGGGTGGATGGTGTTCCCGGGCCAGAGGAGCATGGGGTGACCGGGTCGCCCGCGCGGCGGCACCGGTCATCGGTTGCCGGTTGTGGCGCGGTCGCCGTTCCAGCGCGGTCGCCGTTCTAACGCAGGAGGTTAGAAACGTCATGAGCACCCCGTTCTGGGGCCCGGACTTCGACCAGCTGAGCGCGACGGATCCGCAGATCGCGGAGGTGGTCCTCGATGAGCTGGACCGGCTGCGCGGCGGCCTGCAACTCATCGCGAGCGAGAACTTCACGTCCCCGGCGGTGCTGGCGGCGCTGGGCTCGACGTTGTCGAACAAGTATGCCGAAGGGTATCCGGGTCGGCGTTACTACGGCGGTTGCCAGGTGGTCGACCGGGCCGAGGAGATCGGCATCGCCCGGGCGAAGCAGCTCTTCGGCGCGGAGCACGCCAACCTGCAACCGCATTCGGGCTCGTCGGCGAACTTCGCCGTGTACGCGGCGCTGCTCACGCCCGGTGACACGGTCCTGGCGATGTCGTTACCGCATGGCGGTCACCTCACCCATGGCAGCAAGGTGAGCTTCTCCGGTAAGTGGTTCAACGTGGTGGCCTACGGCGTGCGGGAGGACACCGAGCTGATCGACTACGACCAGGTGCGGGAGCTCGCCCGCCAGCACCGGCCCAAGATGATCATCTGTGGGGCGACGGCCTACCCACGTCTGATCGACTTCGCCGCGTTCCGCTCGATCGCCGACGAGGTCGGTTCGTGGCTGATGGTGGACGCGGCGCACTTCATCGGTCTGGTCGCCGGGGGCGCGATCCCGAGCCCCGTTCCCTACGCCGACGTTGTCAGCTTCACCACCCACAAGGTGTTGCGCGGCCCGCGAGGGGGCATGATCCTCGCGCGTGAGGAGCTGGCTTCCCGCATCGACAAGGCCGTGTTCCCGTTCAGTCAGGGTGGCCCGCTGATGCACGCGGTCGCGGCGAAGGCCGTCGCGTTGCGGGAGGCGGCCTCGCCTGCTTACGCGCAGTACGCTCGCCAGGTGGTGGCCAACGCGCAGCGGCTCGCCGACGAGCTTGCCGCCGAGGGCATCCGGCCCGTCGCCGGTGGCACCGACACCCATCTCGCCCTGCTCGACCTGCGGGAACTCGGGGTCAGCGGCAAGGAAGCCGAGGCGCGTTGCGACGCGGCCGGCATCACCCTGAACAAGAACGCCATTCCCTATGACCCGCAGCCGCCCGCGATCTCCTCCGGCATCCGGGTGGGAACCCCGGCGGTCACCACCCAGGGGATGGGCGAGGGGGAGATGAAGGAGATCGCGGGGCTGATCGCCCACGCGGTGCGTGAGCCGGACACCGCCGCTGACGTCGCGGCGGCGGTGTCCGCGCTCGTCGCCCGGCATCCGGCCTATCCGCGGTAGGGGTCGATCCGCGGTGGGGGATCAGGCGGTTCCGCACGGCCGCGGCAGCAGGCGGCAGTAGCCGGATCCGGGTCCGGCAGGCGGGAGATGCCCGACGGTGCGCGAGTACCTGCTCGTCTTCGTGGTCTCGGCGGCGGTGACCTTTCTCGCCACGCCGGTGGCACGCGTCTTCGCCATGCGCATCGGTGCCGTCGCCGGGGTACGTGCCCGCGACGTCCACTCCACCCCGACGCCCCGGCTGGGGGGCCTGGCCATGCTTGCCGGGCTCTACGCCGGGTTCGGGGTGGCGGACCGCCTGCCGTTCCTCTCGGTGGTCTCCCAGGACTGGTCGGAGATCCGGGCGGTGCTCGTCGCCGGCACCTTGATCTGCCTGCTCGGCGTCGCCGACGACCGATGGGAACTGGACTCCCTGACCAAACTGGCCGGGCAGGTCGCCACGGCCGGCATCATGGTGCTCCTCGGCGTCCAATGGACGTTTGCGATCAATCGGGACAGCGAGACGACGCTGAGCCTGGGACCGGAGACCGCGGTCCCGCTGTCCATCCTCGCCACGGTCGTGCTTATCAACGCGATGAACTTCATCGATGGCCTGGACGGCCTCGCGGCGGGCGTCGCGGCGATCGCCGCCGGCGCGACCTTCTACTTCGCCTATCAGATCGCAGTGATCAACGGCTTCTACCGGGCCTCCCCGGCGGCGCTCCTGGCCGCCGTGACCGCCGGGGTCTGCATCGGCTTCCTGCCGCACAATTTCAATCCGGCCCGGCTGTTCATGGGGGACTCGGGCTCGATGCTCATCGGCCTGCTGTCGGCCGCATCGATGATCTCCGTGACCGGTCAGGTGGCCTACGGGGGTTACGCTGGACCCTCACGGTCCTACCCGTCGCTGATCCCGTTGGCGATACCCCTGGCCGTGCTCGCCGTTCCGTTTCTCGATCTCGGGCTCGCGGTCGTCCGGCGGACGAGGGCGGGGCGCTCGCCGTTCGCGGCGGACAAGATGCATCTCCACCACCGCATGCTGGAAATCGGTAATTCGCACGTGAGGGCGGTTCTCTTCATGTATTTCTGGGCGGCTCTGGTCGGGTTCGGAGGTGTCGCCGCGTCGTTCTCCAACTCCCCGTTGCCGATCCTGGTCGCCACCGTCGGAGTGGGCCTCGCGGTCCTGATCGCGCTGCTGATCAGGACCCAGCGATCGGCGCGGCGCGCATGATCGTGCCGGCGGCCCGGGTGATCCGGCTGGGAGCGGCGCTGACCGGGGTGCTGGCGGTCCCGGCGGTGGGGCTCGCGGTGGTCCTGCGCGGCGGGACGGGCGCCCTGAGTGCCGCGGTCGGCCTGATGATCGTCATGGCGTTCTTCGGTATCAGCAAGGTGGCGGTCGGGGCCGTCGCGCGCCGGGCGCCGCATCTGCTCCTGCCGGCGGCCCTTGGCACCTACGCGGCGAAGGTAGCACTGCTGGGTGTCCTGCTCGTGGTGATCCAGGACACGGAGGCCCTTGACCTGCCAGCCTTCGCCTGGTCGATTTTCGCCGGGGTCTTCGGGTGGATGGGTGCCGAGCTCTGGGTCGCGACCCACACCCGGATGCCCTTCTACGACCCGGAGCGTCCCGGCGCGTGGGACGCCTCGCGTCGTCCGCCGGTCTGATGACCTCGGGGGGAAACGGTCCCGGCGAGGCGTGGAACGTCTTCGGCACGTTGATCGCCGGAATGCTCTTCTGGGGACTGGTCGGTTTTGGAGCGGATCGCCTTCTCGGCTTTCACGTGTTGTTCCTGCCGATCGGACTGACCGTCGGCCTCGCCGCCGCGATGTACCTCGTGATCTATCGACTTACCCGGTGAGAGGGCGGATAGCCGGGCTTCCGGCCAGCTCGGCAGTCTTGGCGAAATACGCTCCGTTGGTCCTGTTCGCCCAGTTCGTTCGGCCTGACCGTTCTGTCCCGCTTGTCCTGGTAGTTCCGTCCTGCTGGACCTGGCTGTACCGACCGCCCCGGCTGTTCCATTGATTCGGGCCGGTCCTCGCCGTCGATGACCTCGAAGGTCATCGACGGCGCAACCGATTCCGGTCAGAGTGGACCCAGGTCGCCGAGACGGGGAAGGGAGAGCCGAATTGTGCTCATCTGGCAGACGTTGTGACGCTATTGGGAGTACCCGACGGCGGGAGATGGGTGCAGCCGGAAGCCGCGTGTCATCAACTCGTTGCGTTGTGTGGAATGGGTAGCAACGGAGTGAAACCCATAGACAACGCGCGGATGAACCAGTGCGAACGTCGAAGCGAGTCCGTGCTTGTGGGGTGCCGGTGTGGATAGTATCGCGGGCAACAGGACGTCGGCCTGCCGACACCCATCAGGGCCTGGGCTTGTCGAGGTGTCCTTCGGAGCGCTGTACCCGGTTGGCGACGGGTCGTTCTTCGGCGTGAGCGTGTCGTGCGAACCCGGTAGGGTGGAGGCAATCTGCCGCCGAGCACGGCAACCTCGCCGGGCCGTGAACGCGCTACCTAATCGATCATGGAGGTGTTTGTCGTGCCGGTCCTCGCCGACGAGGGCTTCGAAGGCCCCACCAAGGAGGTCTTCCAGACTCCGCACTGGTTCGATGTCGGGATCGGCTCGGTCAATCTCTACCTCAACAAGGCCACCGCGCTCACGATCTTTGCTGCGCTGTTTGTCGGTGTGATCTTCTGGTTGGGATTCCGCCGAGCTAAAATCATACCTCGCGGCCTCCAGAACCTGTGCGAGTCGGCCTACGACTTCATCGATCTGCAGATCGCCCGGGGTGTCATCGGCGAGAAGGGCACGAGATACACGCCCTACCTGCTCGTCCTGTTCAGCTTCGTGTTGATCTGCAACGTGCTCGCGGTGGTGCCCGGGGCCCAGTTCCCGGCGACCTCGCGCATCGCCGTCCCGATGGTTCTGGCGCTCGTCACGTACGTGCTGTTCAACTACGCGGGCATCAAGGCCAACGGCGCCGGTCCGTACTTCAAGGAGATGATTGACCCGGCTCCCACCGCGCCGCTGTGGATCCGCGTGCTCCTGGCGCCGATCGAGATTCTCTCGACCTTGATCGTGCGGCCCTTCACGCTGGCGGTCCGGCTCTTCGCGAACATGTTCGCCGGGCACATCCTGCTGCTGGTCTTCTCGCTGGGCGCGGACTACCTGCTGCCCAAGCCCCCCTATGTGTTCGGCGCCGCGTCACTGCTGGTGGCGATCATCCTCACGGCGTTCGAGCTTGTCATCGACGCTCTCCAGGCGTACATCATCACGATCCTCACAGCCGCCTACATCGGCGGTGCGATGGTGCACGGAGAGCACGAGGTAGCTCCGTCCGAGGAACTCGCCTCGCCTGCTCCGGTGGGCGTGCCGGTATCGGCCCGGGCCTAGATTCCCGACACACCCTTCCAGCACCGGCGAGTCCCGGTGCCCGACTGAATAGGAAAAGCACCGCAATGGCAGACATTCTCGCCGCCAAGGACGCTGTGAGCGGAAGCCTGGGCGCCGTCGCCTACGGCCTCGCCGCCATCGGTCCCGGTATCGGTATCGGTCTCATCTTCGGCCTGGGCGTCCAGGCGATCGCCCGCCAGCCCGAGGCCGAGCAGGTCGCCTTCCGGTACATGCTCATCGGCTTCGCTCTCGCCGAAGCCCTCGCGCTCATCGGCTTCGTCGTTCCCTTCGTCTTCCCGTAAACCGGCGGGGCAATCATGAGCGCGACATCCATCCTTATCGCCGCCGCCGAGAGCGGGCACTCCGACGAGAACGTTCTGGTCCCGCCGCTGAGTGAACTGCTCATCGGAACGTTGTCGTTCGCCTTGCTCGTGGCCTTCTTCTTCTGGAAGATCAGGCCGCAGATCGCCAGGACCTACGCGCAGCGCACCGAGCGGATCGAGGGCGGGCTCGCCCGCGCCGAGGCGGCGCAACGCGAGGCGCAGGCCCTGCTGGAGCAGTACCGCGCCCAGCTGGCCGAGGCTCGGACCGAGGCCGCGCGCATCCGCGAGGAGGCGCACGGCGAGGGCCGGCAGATCACCGAGGAACTCCGCGCCGCGGCGCAGCGCGAGATCGCCGAGATCAAGGCCCGGGCGGACGCCCAGCTCGCGGCCGACCGGGCGCAGATCGTCGCCCAGGTCCGCTGGGAGGTCGGTGAGATCGCGGTCGATCTGGCCTCGAAGATCGTCGGATTCCAGCTGGAGAGCAGCGCCACGCAGAACCGGCTGATCGACGACTTCATCGCAGCGCTTGACAACTCGGCCGAGGGCGTCGGTACCGTGGCCGCACCGGTCAGGCCGGGAGGCTGACGGTGGAGGGAGCCAGCAGGCACGGCTTGGCGGCCGCGCGGGCGACGCTCGACGAGGCAACCGCGACGGCACCGGGCGCGCCCCGCCCGGTGGACGCCGGGCGGATCGCCGAGGACCTCCGGGCCGTCGCCGAGCTCCTCGCCCGGGAGCCGGCCGTGCGCCGCGCCCTCACCGACCCGGGGGCACCCGTGGCCGCGCGCACGGAGCTGGTCACCCGGCTGTTCGGAACTCAGCTCGCCCCGGCGAGCCTGCGGATCGTGCACACGGCGGTCGGGGCGCGCTGGTCGCGGCCGTTCGATCTGCAGTACGCGCTGCTCGAACTGAGCGTCGAGGCGCTGCTCGTCGAGGCGGAGCGGGACGGGGCGCTGGAGGAGGTCGAGGACGAGCTGTTCCGGTTCGGCCGGATCCTCGACCAGAACGCTCCGCTCGCGCTCGCGCTGACCGACCCGGCCGCGCCGGCGGCAGTCAAGGACAGGCTGCTCACCCGGCTGCTCGCCGGCCGGGCGCACCCGGTCACCGTGCGCCTGGTCCAGCAGGCGGCGGCCGACCGGATCCACGGCGACGTCGAGCGCCGGCTGGCCGAGTTCAGCCGGATCGCCGCGGCCCGCCGGGGTCGGGTGGTGGCGATCGTCCGTACGGCGGTTCCGCTGAGTAGCGAAGTCGTCGCCCGTCTGGGTGCGGCGATCAGCCGGTACTTTGGCCGCCAGATCCAGCTGCAGGTCGATCTCGACCCCGACATCCTGGGTGGTGTCGTGGTCCAGGTCGGCGGCGAGGTGGTGGACGGCAGCGTGCTGCGCTGGTTCGTCGCCGCCCGCCGGGCCCTGCTCCGATAGGCGGCGACCGTGACCACGATGATCGTGACGGTCCCCGTCGCCGCGACCACCGCGGACCCGCATCCCGACCCGGGGCGACCTGCCCTGCCCGCAATGAAGGACGAAGGACGTAAGCGATGACTGAGCTCTCCATCCGGCCGGAGGAGATCCGCGACGCCCTGCGGGAGTACGTCGACTCTTTCCAGGCCACCTCAGCCGGCCGTGAGGAGGTCGGCCGGGTCGTCGTCACCGGTGACGGCATCGCCCGGGTCGAGGGTCTCCCGCACACGATGACCAACGAGCTGCTGGAGTTCCACGGAGGTGTGCTGGGTCTCGCGCTGAACCTCGAGGTCGGCGAGATCGGAACCGTCATCCTGGGTGAATCCGAGAACATCGAGGAGGGGCAGGAGGTCCGCCGCACCGGCCAGATCCTCTCCGCTCCCGTCGGTGACGGCTTCCTCGGCCGGGTCGTCGACCCGCTCGGGCGGCCGATCGACGGCCTCGGGGAGATCGTGGCCGAGGGATCCCGGGAGCTGGAACTGCAGGCGCCGACGGTCGTCCAGCGCCAGCCGGTGAAGGAACCCCTGCAGACCGGTATCAAGGCGATCGACGCGATGACGGCCATCGGCCGTGGTCAGCGCCAGCTGATCATCGGCGACCGGCAGACCGGCAAGACGACGGTGGCCATCGACGCGATCATCAACCAGCGGGACAACTGGACCTCTGGTGATCCGTCGAAGCAGGTCAAGTGCGTCTACGTGGCGATCGGCCAGAAGAAGTCGACAATCCGCGAGGTGGTGAACTCTCTGGAGGAGGCCGGCGCGCTGGCCTACACCACGATCGTGGCGGCGCCGGCTGACGAGCCGGCGGGCTTCAAGTACATCGCGCCCTACACCGGCTCGGCGATCGCCCAGCACTGGATGTACAACGGCCAGCACGCGCTGATCGTCTTTGACGACCTGACCAAGCAGGCCGAGGCCTACCGCGCGATCTCGCTGCTGCTGCGCCGTCCGCCGGGCCGCGAGGCCTACCCGGGTGACGTCTTCTACCTGCACTCCCGCCTGCTGGAGCGCTGCGCCAAGCTCTCCGACGAGCTCGGCGGCGGCTCGCTGACCGGACTGCCGATCATTGAGACGAAGGCCAACGACATCTCGGCCTACATCCCGACGAACGTCATCTCGATCACCGACGGGCAGGTCTTCCTGGAGTCCGACCTGTTCAACCAGGGTGTCCGCCCGGCCATCAACGTCGGCACCTCGGTGTCCCGGGTCGGCGGTAGCGCGCAGGTTAAGGCGATGAAGTCGGTCGCCGGCCGCCTGCGGCTGGACCTCGCCCAGTACCGCGAGCTCGAGGCGTTCTCGGCCTTCGGTTCCGACCTGGACAAGGCCTCGCGGGACCAGCTCGCGCGCGGCGCCCGCCTGGTTGAGCTGCTCAAGCAGCCGCAGGGCCAGCCCTTCCCGGTCGAGCGCCAGGTCGTGTCGATCTGGGCCGGAACCACCGGCAAGCTCGACGATGTGCCCGTGGCGGACATCCGTCGCTTCGAGTCGGAGTTCCTGGACTTCGTCGGCCGGTCTTACCCAGAGGTATACGACGCGATCGTGACCACCGGCAAGCTCAGCGACGACACGATCGCCATGCTGGAGTCGGCCGTCGCGGAGTTCAAGAAGCAGTTCACGCTGTCCGACGGCAAGCCGTTGGTCAACGAGCCGGCGCCGAGCCCGCTCGACCCGGGGCTGGTGCGGCAGGAGTCGATCCCGATGCACCGGCCCGCGGCGCGCAAAGACGACGAGGGCTGATCCATGGCGGGCCAGCTTCGTGAGTACCGGCGGCGCATCCGGTCGGTGCAGTCGACGAAGAAGATCACCCGAGCGATGGAGCTGATCGCGGCTTCCCGCATTGCCAAGGCGCGGGCGCGGGTCGCTGCGGCCCGCCCCTATGCCGAGGAGATCACCCGGGTGATCGAGGCGGTCGCGGCGCAGACCACGATCGACCATCCGCTCACCACCGAGCGGCCCGGGGCGGCCCGGGCCGCGGTCGTGGTGATCACCAGCGACCGGGGGTTGGCCGGCGGGTACAGCTCGAACGCGCTGCGGCGCACCGGGGAGCTCATCGAGCTGCTGCATTCGGAGGGCAAGGAGACCGACCTGCACGTCGTGGGCCGCAAGGGAACGGGCTACTACCGCTTCCGGGGACGTGCGATGAGCGGCGAGTACACCGGTTTCTCCGAACAGCCGTCGTACGCGGACGCCAAGTCGGTCGCGGACGCGCTCATCGCGGCCTTCATCGCCACGAGCGAGAACGGCGGGGTGGACGAGATCCACGTGGTCCACACGGAGTACGTCAGCGCCATCACCCAGACGCCGGTCGCCCGCCGGTTGCTGCCGATGGTGCTCACCGAGACCGACGAACCGCCGCGTGGCGGTCCGCTGCCCCAGTATGAGTTCGAGCCCTCCGCCGAGGGGGTGCTCGACGCGTTGCTGCCGCGCTACGTGGAAAGCCGGCTCTATGCGGCGCTGCTCGAGTCGGCGGCGTCGGAGTCGGCGGCGCGGCAGCGGGCCATGAAGTCGGCTACGGACAACGCCGAGGACCTCATCAAGAGATACACCCGGCAGGCCAACCGGGCCCGACAGGACGCCATTACTCAGGAGATCTCCGAGATCGTCGGTGGCGCCAACGCTCTGGCTTCGGGAACCTGATATGGGTGGGCGGCGGTTCACACTCGTGTGGCCGGACTCGTGTGACCGGAACCGATGAGGACAGCGACGACAACAGAACGTGAAGGACGACGCCGAAGGCGGAGCGCGCGCGACGCGGGCCGTTCCGTCCCAGGTGCCAGCGAACGCGAGCCCGAGGCTGCGGCGGCGGGCATTGATCGGAAACTGAGGACGCCATGACCGTCACCACCAGCTCGCCGGCCACGGCACAGGGCCGGACCCCGGGGATCGGCCGGGTCGCCCGAGTCATCGGACCGGTTGTCGACGTGGAGTTCGCTCCCGACGAACTCCCCGAGATCTACCAGGCACTGCAGGTCGACCGGACTATCGGCGACGAGACGCTGACGCTGACGCTCGAGGTCGCCCAGCACATCGGTGACAACACCGTGCGGGCCATCTCCATGCAGCAGACCGACGGTCTCGTCCGGGGCGCGCCCGTCCACGACACCGGCGCGCCGATCTCGGTCCCGGTCGGCGACGCCACCAAGGGCCACGTGTTCAACGTGCTTGGCACGCCGCTCGACGTGAAGCAGATCGAGGCCGAGACGTACTGGCCGATCCACCGGTCGGCGCCGGCGTTCGACCAGCTCGAGTCGAAGACCGAGATGTTCACCACCGGCATCAAGGTCATCGACCTGCTCGCGCCGTACGTGCGCGGTGGGAAGATCGGCCTGTTCGGCGGTGCCGGCGTCGGCAAGACCGTCATCATCCAGGAGATGATCCGCCGGGTCGCCAAGGAGTTCGGTGGCGTCTCGGTGTTCGCCGGGGTCGGCGAGCGTACCCGTGAGGGCAACGACCTGTTCCTGGAGATGACCGAGGCCGGCGTCATCGAGGACACCGCGCTGGTGTTCGGCCAGATGGACGAGCCGCCGGGTACCCGGCTGCGGGTCGCGCTCGGCGCGCTCACGATGGCCGAGTACTTCCGGGACGTCCAGAAGCAGGACGTGCTGCTGTTCATCGACAACATCTTCCGGTTCACCCAGGCCGGATCCGAGGTTTCCACGCTGCTCGGCCGGATGCCCAGCGCCGTCGGCTACCAGCCGACGCTGGCCGACGAGATGGGTGTGCTCCAGGAGCGCATCACCTCGACCCGGGGCCACTCGATCACCTCGCTGCAGGCCATCTACGTGCCCGCGGACGACCTGACCGACCCGGCGCCGGCGACGACGTTCACCCACCTCGACGCCACCACCGTGCTCGACCGGGCCATCTCCGACCTGGGTATCTACCCGGCGGTGAGCCCGCTCGACTCCAACTCCCGGATCCTGGACGCGCGCTATCTCGGGCAGGAGCACTACGACACGGCCCGTGAGGTGCAGCGGATCCTGCAGCGCTACAAGGACCTGCAGGACATCATCGCCATCCTCGGTATCGATGAGCTCTCCGAAGAGGACAAGATTCTCGTCAACCGGGCGCGGCGGATCCAGCGGTTCCTGTCGCAGCCGTTCTTCGTGGCCGAGCAGTTCACCGGCATCCCCGGCAAGTTCGTCCCGCTCGACGAGACGATCGACTCGTTCAAGCGGCTCACTCAGGGCGACTTCGACCACCTGCCGGAGCAGGCGTTCTTCATGTGCGGTGGCATCGAGGACGCGGAGAAGAACGCGGAGAACCTGTAATGCCGATCCGGGTGGCGATTGTCTCGCCCGAGCAGGAGGTGTGGTCCGGCGACGCCGACATGGTCGTCGCCCGGACCACCGACGGTGATCTCGGCGTGCTGCCCGGCCATGTGCCGCTGCTGGGTCTGCTGGCGCCGGGCGGAACGGTCCGGGTCAAGACCGGTGGCCGGGAGATCTCGGCCTCGGTGGACGGCGGCTTCATCTCGGTGACACACCAGGGTGTCAGCATCCTCGCCGAGACCGCGAAGCTGACCTGAGTTTCCCGCGGCCAAGGGCGCGTTCTCCGCATCGGGGGACGCGTCTTTCGCGTCACGTCACAGGTCGCGACAGGGCCCTACAGGCTCTACAGGCCCAACAGAAACTGCAGGGCCTTGGTCATCCGCAGCAGATGATCGGGACCCACGACGCCGAGCCGGCGACCAAAGCGCTGCTGGGACACCGATTTCACGTCCTCGACCTTCGCGTAGCTTGTCTCACGCAGACCGGTGCCGCCGGGCGCGAGCTCGACGTGGGAGGGCAGCCCGCAGCGCCTCCGCCTCGGCGGAGCGCTCGGCACCGAGCTCGTCCCAGGCGGGCGAGTCGGCCGCGAGGCGGTCGTACCCCTCCTCGAAGCCGCGCCAAAACAGCTCGCGCTCGTAGGCCTCGACGGCCTGGTCAATGATCGTCTGCATCTGCTGGCCGGTGGTCGCGGCCATGGCCGCGACCCGTTGCCGCGTCCTGTCACTCACGCGCACCGTGGTACTCGTGATCGTCGGTCATCAATTCGGTTGACTGGCTTGTCGACCCTCGGGTACTGAGCGGGTCTCAGGCGTGCGCCCCCGGGCGCCAGAGCACGTCCCCCTCGGGGTTCGCCACCCGGGCGAGGATGAACAGCAGGTCCGACAGTCGGTTGAGATAGCGGGCCGGCAGCGGGCCGGTGCGGTCCGGCTCGGCCTCGAGGAGGGCCCAGATGGACCGTTCCGCCCGGCGGGCGACCGTGCGGGCGACATGCAGCAGCGCCGCCCCGGCAGTCCCTCCCGGAAGAACGAAGGAAGCCAGCTTCGGCAGGTCGGCGTTGAAACGGTCACACGCCTCCTCGAGCCGTTCCACGTAGGCCTCGGTGATCCGCAGGGGTGGGTAGGCCGGCGCCGGGTCGACCGGGGTGCACAGATCCGCGCCGACGTCGAAGAGGTCGTTCTGGACTTGGCCGAGCACCGCCCGCAGCTCGTCGGGAAGCCCGCCGAGGGCGAGGGCCACGCCGATCGCGGCGTTCGCCTCATCCACGTCGGCATAGGCGGCCAGCCGCGGATCGGTCTTCGCCACCCGCGACATGTCGCCCAGCGCCGTCGTACCGTCATCCCCGGTGCGGGTGTAGATCCGAGTCAGGTGCACTGCCATGGGGACCACTCTAGGCAGTCGTTGACCGCGCGGCCGGGTTGTCAGATCCGGGCGTAGAGCGCGGTCGCGTCGTCGCTCATCCCGAACCGGGGGAACCGCAAGCAGTCCGGATCGGCCCGTTCCGCCGCCCGCAGCCGTTCCAGCAGTATGGCCTGTTCGCCGCGGGCGAGCACGTCGACAAGGGCCGCGTCGTCGGCGACCAGGCTGAAGGGACGGACGGCCCGGGCGTAGCCGTCGGACAGCGCCACCAGCTCCGTGCCGGGTTCCACCGGCATGGTGGTGACGAACGCGTGGTCGGCGGCAGCGGTGACGTCACCGAGGATCCAGGACCCGGCCGCGGTGTTGCGCTGCCGGCGGCGTTCGTGGGTCATCGTGTGTGCCCGTCCGTAGGCCTGCGCGACATCGATGCCGCGTGCCAGCTCGGCGCGGACCGGTTCGAGCAGCGCCTCTTCGACCCCATCGAACTGGGGATCGGTGAAACTGACCACCTCCCCGCCGGGATGACGGAGCAGCACCGGGCTGTCCCCGAGGAGGTACAGATCGAGTAGCGGGCCCCGTTGCCGGGCGAGGGTGATCGTGGCGGTCGGGAACCGACCCGCGGCGAGCCCCAGGCGCCGTCCCTCGGCGCGGACGTGTGCGATCAGCTCCCGCACCACCTCGGGCAGGGATCTATCCCGCCAGGGGACCGTGGCGAGGAAGGCGTCGGCCGCGCCGCTCAGCCAGGCCGCCGAGGACCGGCCGCTGATCGTCGGATCGTCGTGCAGCGGCGTCGCTCCGTCGATCACCCACAGGCCATCGGCGCGGGAACCGGCGGCGTCCTCATCGTGGAGCTTGTCCGACCGGCTGATGGACCGCAGCACACGCACCCGTCGGCCCCCACCGTGGTCATGAGAACTCCGTCATGAGAAACCCCGCCACCACGAGTATCGTCCCGACGACTGCCGCGACGACCCGACGCCGGGCCGGTTCGGTCCCCACGAGCAGGACGTGAAAGCCCCAGAAGACGAGCAACGTCACGCCGCCAGCGAGCGTGAGAAGGCCGGCGGCCGGTCGGGCCGGCTGCCCCGCAGCGATGTTCGCGGCGGTGGTGATGAAGGCGATCACTGCCGCGAGTAACCCCATGATCTCCAGGAATCGACGAGGTCCGTACGCGGTTTGTGCCGGCTTTCGCAATCCGGGTGGCGGACGCGGTGGCCGGACGGCTCGAGCCGTTTATCCGCACCCACGACGGGGTGTCCGTCCTTCCGTCCGACGCAGCGGAATGAGGCGACCGCGCAGGGTTGCGCCGGTCGGTCCGGCGGGTGGCGGTGAAGATCTTCAGGCCAGGACCTAGCATCGAGGTTCGTGGAGCGCTTCGTTGTGACAGGCGGTACCCGGCTGGCCGGCGAGGTCGCCGTCCCGGGCGCGAAGAACTCGGTACTGAAGCTGATGGCCGCGAGCCTGCTGGCCGCGGGCCGGACGATGCTGTCCGCCGTTCCTGACATCCTGGACGTGTCGGTGATGTCCAAGGTGCTAGCGGGGCTCGGTGCGACCGTCGAGCGGGACGCCGCCGGCGGGCGGCTGAGCATTGAGGTGCCCCAGGCTCCGGGCGTCGCGGCCGATGGTGAGCTGGTGCGGCAGATCAGGGCGTCGGTGGCGGTGCTCGGTCCGCTGGTCGCCCGCCGCGGGGAGGCGCGGGTCGCCCTGCCCGGTGGGGACGCGATCGGATCGCGCGCGCTCGACATTCATGTCAACGGCCTGACCAAACTCGGTGCGCTGGTTGACGTCGAGTCCGGAGCCCTCGTCGCGCGCTGCTCCGGCCGGCTGCGGGGAGCCTCGATCTGGCTCGACTTCCCCAGTGTGGGCGCCACCGAGAACCTGTTGATGGCCGGGGTTCTCGCCAAGGGGACGACGGTGATCGACAATGCCGCCCAGGAACCCGAGATTGCCGACCTGTGCGCGATGCTGACGGCGATGGGCGGGCGTATCGACGGGGCGGGATCGTCGACACTGATCATCGACGGGGTCGACCAGCTCACCCCGGTGGAACACCGGACGGTGGCGGACCGCATCGTCGCCGGCACATACGCCATCGGCGCCCTGATGACCGGTGGCGACGTGCTGATCCGGCACGGTCAGGCCGCCCACCTCAGCATCGTCCTGGAGAAGCTGGTGCAGGCCGGTGCCGAGGTCGACGTCCGGGACGACGGATTCCGGGTCGTCGGACGGGGACAACCCCGGTCGATCGACGTGGTGACGCTGCCGTACCCTGGCTTTCCGACTGATCTGCTGCCGCAGATCATCGCGTTGGAGTCGGTTAGCCGGGGTACCTCCCTGATCACCGAGAACATCTTCGACAGCCGGTTCGCCTTCTGCCGCGAGCTGCACAAACTCGGCGCCGACCTGCGTACGGACGGCCACCACGTCATCGTCCGGCCCACCGCGCGGCTGTCCGGCACCCGGGTGACGGCCTCCGACGTGCGGGCCGGCGCGGGTCTCGTGCTCGCCGGCCTGGTTGCGGACGGCGTCACCGAGGTAAGCGACGTCCACCACATCGACCGGGGATACGCCCGGTTTGTCGAGAACATGACGGACCTCGGCGCCGACATCCGCCGGGTCTCCGACCGCGCCGTAGCCTGATTTCACCGGCATCGTCCTGATTCCGCTGGCATCGTGACCCCGCCGGCCCGGCAGGCGGGGTCAGGTGGGCGACTGGCGCGAGCCGAGTAGGTTCACGAGGGCACGGGCGGCTCGGTTCGCGTCCGTGCCGAACACGAGCACGTGGCGGCGGTCCCGCGGCCGGGCGATGATGTTCCCGGCGGCGTCGATGCGAATCGGACCGGCCGGTGCCGTGGCCCAGGTCGAGCGGATACCCCGTGCCCACAGCGCCGCGCGGAGCCGAGTGATCTCGGCGGGGGTGTCCACGGTGGCCACCGGGACGAGCAGACCGAAGTCGTGGCCGGGGACGGAACCGGCCGGCCGCGGCCGTGCCGGAGCATGGGCCCAGCGCCCGATCGCCATCAGCAGGCCGACGGCCAGCAGCGCGATCAGCGGCTCGAGGAGAAGTGCCCCGGCTGTTGCGGGCATCCCGCACCTCCGATCGTGCCGCTCTTCGACGCCACCTTGCATCGTGGCAGACATCCTCGCGACGGACCTGGATCCGGGCCTCGACACCTCCACGGAATCCGACAGAGGAAACATCTCCCGTCAACCGCTGCCACCATTGAGGTAACCAGCCCGACCTCTCTGTGGCCGAACGACGACAGTCCGATGGAGACGAGGGGGTACGTCGCGGTCCGCCCTGGGCGAGCCGCACCTGAGTGCTACCCGCGATCGGCGCGGATAGCTGGTAGCAACGGCGTCACGACAGCGGGGGCGCCGGACGGCCGGGACGGGAGATCACATGAACATCGGCGTGAACGTGGTGAGTCTGGAGTGCTCCGGGGAGACGCGGGCCGGCTGCGCGCAGACGGCCCGCGTGGTTGGCCGGGTGGATGTGCGGACGGTGGGGACACTACGCAGCCTGCTGCACGCGGCGATCGACAACGGGAGCGGACCGCTGCGCGTTGACGTCGCGGGCCTGGAGCTCGGCGATCATGCCGCACTGGGGGTGCTGCTTGGCGGCGCTCGCCGAGCCCGTGCCGCTGGCCGTTCGATGGTGCTGATCGATGTGCCGAGCCCGCTTGAACGCCTGCTCGTGGCGGACCGGCTGGGTGGGTTGCTGCGGTTCGAGGAGGCCGCCGACCTGGTGCACGTCGGCCACGCCTGAGCGGGTTGCCCGGGCGGCTCATCCGTTCGACCACCCCCCAGGCCCGTCAGGAAGGGCTCCGTCCCGATCGGGACGGAGCCCGGAGCGGAACGAACCAGGGTGGCTGCGCACCGTCATGTCAGGCGCGCCCGTGTGCCGGGCGGACACGCGATGCGGCATGCTTGCCGGGTACCTGCTGATCGGGTACTGCTTTCGGGTGACGGGCCCGGCTCTTGGCAGGGTGTGATGCCGGACGGAGGCGTGCAGGACGTGGAGGTGCCCGCGCGGGTGAATGCCGTCGGCGATCGGAGCGCGCGATCCGCCGGGCTGGCCGGGGTGCGCGAGTACCGGTCGGTCCTGGTCCCGGTAACGTTCGTGGTCGCGGTCCTGCTCGGCGTGGCCATCGGCTACGTGACCGCGGACCGGCAGTCCGGCACCGTGCATGCGCCTCGGACCGCCACCTCGCCCGCCCCGGAGCTGACCCCCGCGCTGCGGACCGCCCCGTGGGAGGGTGCCCGCCGACCGGGCACGGCCCATCAGATGCGGGTCCTCGACGAGCCTGATCCGGATGCCCTGCGGCTCGCGCTGTCGTGGACGGTCGCCGACTCGATCAAGGCGGCTGGGGGTGCTTCCACCATCTCCGCCCGGCAGGTGACGATCGTGAACGGGATGTACTTCGGCGCCGTCGAGGGCGTTGACGCGGCGCACGACGAGTACTGGGCGATCGGTCGCATCGAGGTCCAAGGGCCGGCCACGCCGCCGGTCGACCCGCACGTGTGGCGGCGGATCGGAGCCGGGCCCTGGACGATCGTCCGCAACGGCCCGCGGGCCTGTGATGTGCTTCCGAGCGCTCTGATCACCCTGTGGAAGGTCTCCCCGCCGCCCTGCACCGGGTGACCTGCACCGCCATGGGCCCGGGGCACCCTTGACAGCCCGGGGGCACCCTCGACGTCGTACGGTCGGTCTGTGCCCTCAACCAGGATTGACGACGCGCGGCCCGGTCATGGTGAGGCGGACGGTCCGCACCGCGCCGCGACGCCCACCCTGCACGACGCCGTCGCCCTGGCCACCCGGGCGCACGCCGGTCAGCTGGACAAGGTCGGGGAGGAGTACATCGGCCATCCGCTGCGCGTGATGGCGGCAGCCGCGCGCACGGCTCCCACCGCCGGGGTGGACGCCCACGCCGCCCAGCTCGCGGCGGTGCTGCACGACGTCGTCGAGGACAGCGAGACCACCCTCGCGGATCTCGTGGCCGCAGGCTATCCGGCCCCGGTCGTCGCGGCGGTCGACGCGCTGTCCCATCGGGAGGGCGAGCCGGTGCCCGACTATCTCGCCCGGGTGGCCGCCGATCCGCTTGCCGTCGTCGTGAAACGGGCCGACATGCAGGACAACGCCGATCCGGCCAGGCTGAGGCGGTTGCCGCCCAAGGACGCCGCCCGGTTGTCGGCCCGGTACGTGGATCGATGCCGGATTCTGGACGATCTCGTGGCGGCTCGCGGCGGCGATGCCGGGTGATCGCCGGGTGCGCGGCGGTCCCACCGCCGCCGGGCGCCGGAAACGGCCGCGATAGCGTGACGTCATGCGGCTCGTCATCGCTCGCTGCAGTGTGGACTACGTCGGTCGGCTCACCGCACATCTGCCGAGCGCCGTCCGGTTGGTACTCGTCAAGGCGGACGGATCCGTCTCGATCCACGCCGACGGGCGAGCGTACAAGCCGCTCAACTGGATGAGTCCCCCGTGCGTCATCGCCGAGGCGGACGGGGTCTGGCGGGTCACCAACCGCGCGGCCGAGCAGCTCGTCATCACCCTCGAACAGGTGCTGCACGATTCCACGCACGACCTCGGCGTCGACCCGGGTCTGCGCAAGGACGGGGTGGAGGCGCATCTGCAGGTGCTGCTCGCCGACCGGCCCGACGCGATCGCGCCCGGACTCACCCTGGTGCGCCGCGAGTACGAGACCGGCATCGGGCCGGTCGACCTGCTGTGCCGCGACGCGGACGGCTCGACGGTCGCCGTCGAGATCAAACGCAGGGGTGAGATCGACGGGGTGGAGCAGCTGACTCGTTACCTTGTCCGCCTGGAGGCCGACCCGGCGTTGCCGCATCCCGTGCGCGGCATCCTCGCGGCGCAGTCCATCACCCCGCAGGCGCGGCTGCTGGCGGCGGACCGGGGGCTGGGCTGCGCCGTCGTCGACTATGACGAGCTGCGGGGCCTCGAACCGTCCATTCCGACGCTTTTCTGAAAGCGATTCCGCCGAACCTGCCCGGTCCGCCGAGCCTGCGACGGCCGCCCGTCCGGCGTCCCCGGCAGCCCGTCCGGTCCGTTCCCGTAGTGCGATCATGGGCCGGCGTCCCGAGAATATGGGAGGATCACGGCGTTCGCCGTCTGACACCGCCCGGCCCGCGACGCCCACCCGTCGCCCGGGGCCCGTGTGCCGAAGTAGAGGAGCCTGGGCATGATCGAGAGGTCCGTATCGGGAACCACATCGGGAACGGGGCCGGCCGCGAACCAGGAGAACGCGAACCAGGAGAAGAAGCCGGAGAACAGCCGGGACGAGGCGGTGAGACACCGCCGGGTCGGGGTGGTGGGGCTCGGCACCATGGGCGCGGGCATCGCCGAGGTGCTGGCGAAGGCCGGTCTGGAGGTCGTCGGCATCGCGCGTGACACCGACGCGCTCGCCCGCAGCCGGGCCCGGGTCGAGCACTCCCTCGACCGCGCGGGCCGCCACGGCAAGCTCGACGACGCGACCAGGCAGGCCGTGCTGGCCCGCATGCGTCTCGGCACCGAGCTCGCGGCGGTCGCCGACTGCGAGCTGGTGATCGAGGCGATCGACGAACGAATGAGCGCCAAACAGGCGCTTTTCGCCCGACTCGACGAGATCTGCCCCCCGGCCACCGTCTTCCTGACGAACACCAGCTCCCTGTCGGTGACGGAACTCGCGGCGGGCACCGCCCGCCCGGAACGGGTGCTCGGCACCCACTGGTTCAATCCGGCGCCGGTGATGCGCCTGGTGGAGGTCGTACGCACGGTCGTCACCGACCCGACTGTGCTGGCCGGGGTGATCGGCTTGGTCAACGACGTGGGGAAGACCGCGGTCGTCGCGGAGGACCGGGCGGGCTTCATCGTCAACGCGCTGCTGTTCGGTTATCTCAACAACGCCGTGCGCATGCTCGAGGCCCGGTATGCGGCCCGGGAGGACATCGACGCGGCCATGCGGCTCGGGTGCGGGCATCCGATGGGCCCGCTCGCCCTGCTCGATCTGATCGGTCTGGACGCCGCCCACGAGATCCTCAACTCGATGTACCGGCAGTCCCGTGACCACCTGCACGCTCCGGCACCGCTGCTGAGCCAGCTCGTGCGAGCGGGCCTGCTCGGCCGCAAGACCGGTCGTGGTTTCTACACCTACGCGGCACCGGACTCCTCCGAGGTGGTCGACGCGGTCGATCCGCTTGCCGACCGCCTGGGGCGGGGCCGCCCGGTGCGCTCGGTCGGCGTCGTGGGGAGCGGCACGATGGCGGATGGCATCGCGGAGGTGCTGGCCCGGTCCGGGCACGACGTCCTCCTGCGGGCCCGGAGCGAGCGCACCCTCGCCGCCACCCTCGCGAAGATCGAGTCGTCGTTGGCGGCGTCGGTGGCCAGGGGGCGGCTGTCCGACGCCGACCGGCTGGCGGCCCTGGCCCGGGTGCGCGGCACGACCGATCTGGGTGAGCTCGGCCACTGCGAGCTGCTGCTTGAGGCGGTGGTGGAGGACCTGGCGGTGAAGCGGGAGCTGTTCGCCGACCTGGACAAGATCGCGGCGCCCGGCGCCGTGCTGGCGACCACCACGTCCTCGTTGCCGGTCATCGAGTGCGCCATGGCCACCAGCCGGCCGCGGGACGTCATCGGTATGCACTGGTTCAACCCGGCCCCGGCGATGAAGCTGATCGAGGTGGTGCCCACGGTGCTCACCGGCGACGACGTGACAGCCACGGTCCTGGCGCTGTCCCGAGCGGCCGGGCGGCATCCGGTGCTCTGCGCCGACCGGGCGGGGTTCATCGTCAACGCGTTGCTGTTTCCCTATCTCAACGACGCAGTGAAGATGCTCCAGGCGCACTATGCGACGATCGAGGACGTTGACACGGCGATGACGGTCGGTTGCGGCCATCCGCTGGGCCCCTTCGCGCTCGCCGACGTCGTCGGCCTCGATGTCACGCTCGCGATCACGCGCTCGTTGTACGCGCAGTTCCGCGAGCCCGGCTACGCCCCGGCACCCCTGCTCGAACAGCTGGTCCGGGCTGGGTTCCTGGGACGCAAGACCGGCCGGGGGTTCCTCGACCACCCGCCGCGCTGAGCCCACCCGTCACGCCGAGAACAAAATCGCTTCTGTCCACGCGGACTAGGATGTCGACGGTCGGCGGGAAATCCCGATTCGCGCGGGAGGAGGCTGGAGCGGCGATGGTCGTGCTCGACAGGGACGCCGTGCGAGCGTTCAGTCGGGAAGTCACGATGTTCCTTCCCGATCTGGTCCGGCTGCTGCGGCGGGTCGTCGCCGATCCGCGGGTCCCGCAGTCCGCGAAGGTGGAGGCCGCCGCGGCGCTCGCGTACCTCGTGTCGCCGAAGAACCGGCTGACCAACGTGATTCCGGTGGTGGGTCAGCTCGACGACGTCGCGGTTATCGCGTTCGCCTTCCGGCGGCTGGCCGTCGGAGCCGGGGAGCCGATCCTGCGTGAGCACTGGCGTGGCAGCGATCGCGGCTTCCATCTGCTCATCGGTGCGTCGTCCGCCCTGGCGAGTCCGGCGGGGGCCGTGCGCAAGGCCAAGCTCGCCCGCTCGCTCGTGATGGCCGGCTTCGAGCGGGTCGGCGGGCGGGTGCGGTGGACGGGCGAGAGGTTCGGGG
>NZ_CDXDOS010000010.1:0-35794 GCF_978021245.1 Frankia sp. CoBUL1 | reverse complement strand
CCGGACACTCCAATTCATGGCCACTTAGCGCAACAGGCCGTCACACCATGCGACCTTCGCGCAGCCCTGGGTGTTCAACCGGCGGGCGACCCGGTCCCGACATGGGGCGGTCAACGGGCCGGAGAAGTGGGTGTGGTCATCCGAACCCGTCCACGAACCCTTGATCCCGAAGTGGATGTACGACGAGTTCAACGCCAACCGGCAGACCCGGCGCGGCTCCCGCGAGCACAACGAACTCAACCGCCACCCCGCGACCAAACGGACCTACGTGTTCCGGGGAATGATCCACTGCACCTGCGGGCGGCGGATGTTCGGAACCGTCCGCGATCCCAGTGCACCTGTCTGGTACAAGTGCTGGCCCCGAGCGAACAACCGGGGCCGTGACGACAAGTTCGCCGGACACCCCAACAGCGTCCGTATCCGCGAAGACGTCCTTGAAGCCGCGATCGCCGGCTTCTACGCCGAACGCGTCTTCGGGCGCGACAGGATCGCCCTCCTGAGCGCCGAACTCGCGACCTACGACGACCGAGCCGAGCGGGAACGAGCAGCCGAGCGAGGCCGGCTCCAGAAGAAGATCGACGAACTTGATCGCAGGCAGGGCAACCTGCTCCGCCAGGCGCAGGACGGCGACCCCGACGACCCGTTCACCCAGGGACTGCGCAGTAGCTACAACCAGCTCGACGCAGAGCGTAGGACCGCCCTCGGGAAGATCAAGGATCTCGACGCGGCGGACGAAACCGCACCCGACCGGCCAGGCCAAGACAGCCTCGCCCTCCTCGACGCCCTGCCGGAGCTGCACCTCAAGCTCCGCCAGGCGCCGGAAGCGTTGCAGCGACGCCTCTACGAAAGCACTCAGCTCACCGTCCACCTCGATCACGAAAGGCAGGAGGTGCACATGATGATCAAGATTCCGGTGGCAGACCTCGGCAAGGTCGCCCATCTGGCGGGAGTGACGGCCGCCGCCCCCGGGCCGCCCCGGCAGCCACAGGGCATCCACAGCGCGTGGATGCTGTACGTACCCCGGGTGGGATTCGAACCCACACTGTCGGTGGTTTGAGCACCGTCTCTCTGCCGTTGGAGTACCGGGGCCGGCGGGTGGAGCGTGTTGGATCAGACGGAACAGGGGCGAGTTGGCGCAAGTGAAACGGGCGGAGGAACCGGGCGGGACGAGGGCGAGGAGATCGCCGTCGAACCCGGCCGGAACCGCTCCTTGAAGACTCTATCCGGGTAGGGTGCGTTTCGACCTCCCGCCCTCCGTGTCCGGGGCGGGACGGCCCCCCGATCGTCCGTCCTGTCACACTAGGGACGCACCTCCGAGACCAGGAGTCCGACTCGATGAGCCACCCCTCCTCGAACCCGCGCCGGGTTCTGATCGCCGAGGACGAAGCGCTGATCCGGCTCGACCTCAGGGAGATGCTCCAGGAGGAGGGCTATGAGGTGGTCGGGGAGGCGGGCGACGGCGAGATGGCCGTCAACCTCGCCGGCAAGCTCCGCCCCGACCTGTGCATCCTCGATGTGAAGATGCCGAGGATGGACGGCATCGAGGCCGGTGCGAAGATCGCCAAGGACCGTATCGCTCCCGTCGTCATCCTCACCGCCTTCAGTCAGCGGGAGCTGGTGGAACGTGCCCGTGAGGCCGGCGCCATGGCCTACGTGGTCAAGCCGTTCCAGAAGAAGGACCTGCTGCCCACGATCGAGATGGCGATGAGCCGCTTCACCGAGATCGTGAGCCTTGAGGCCGAGGTGGAGGACCTGCAGGGGCGCCTGGAGGCCGGGAAGATCATCGAGCGGGCCAAGGGCGTGCTGCAGACCGAGCACGGCATGACCGAGCCGGATGCCTTCCGCTGGATCCAGCGCACCTCGATGAACCAGCGCCGGACGATGCGGGCGGTCGCCGAGGCCGTGCTGTCGGGTGAGGCGTTGCCGGGCTCGTGACCTCCGTGTCCGTGACCTTCGTGTCCGTGATCTCCGTGTCCGTGATCCCGGAGGCCGGGTGAGCGATTCGTCGCGGGCGTCTCTCGCGTCGATGACCGGTTCGATCGGGCGGTGGACCCGGGCCAGATCGTGCACCGGTCGCGGACGCGTGGCGCTTGCGGCTCTCGCTGTCCTGGTCCTCGCGGTGCCCTCGGTCCTGGGGCTCACGCTGGCCGCCAGCCTCGGTGCAGGCGATGACGCCGGTGGCGGCGCTGGCGCCAGAGCCGCCACCGGCGTCACCCGGGTCGCCACCCTCGGTGTGATGGCGCCGCTGTCCGGGGATCTCTCCACGGACGGGGTGAGCGCGCGCAACGCCGTCGCGCTCGCGGTCGACGAGGCCAACAAGTCCGGGGCCGTCCCGGGCTGGCGCATCGAGCTGTCCGCCCACGACGACCTGTCCCGTCCGGACGGGGGAGCGCAGGCCGTGGACGCCTTCGTGGCGAACAATTATGTCATCGGCGTGGTCGGGCCGCTGAGCTCACTCGTAGCGAAGGTGTCCCTGCCCACGCTGAGCGCCGCTGGCATCCCCGTCGTCTCCCCGTCGAACGCGGACCCGACGCTGACCGACTCCGGTTCCCGGCCGCGCACCCGGCCCTTCCCGTCCTACTTCCGCCTGGCCGGAACGGACGAGCGCCAGGCCCGGGTCGCCGCCGAGTACGCGGTCAGGACGCTCGGCCGCAGGCGTATCGCCGTCGTTGACGGCGAACCGAGATACGGCACGACCCTGGGCGCCCGTTTCGCGGCGCGCGCCGCCGCTCTCGGCGCGTCGGTGACATCGGTGTACCAGGTCCGGGGGGACGAAGCGGACGGATCCGAGATCGCCGACACCGCGCGGGCGATCGAGGAGGACGCCCCCGATCTGGTCTACGTCTCGACGGGTGCGGCCTTCGCCGGGAAACTGCGGGCCCGGCTCGCCGACGCGGGGACGTCGATCCAGGTAGTGGGTTCGGACGCGTTGCTCCAGCCCCGCTACACCGACGAGGCGAGGTCGGCAGCCGACGGCGATCTGATCATCGGTCCGCTGGTCCCGCCGACCCGGCTGCCGTCCTCGGGTGCCTTCGTCGCGGACTACTCCGACCGTTTCGGGGGACCGGCGGATGACGAGGGCAGTACCCGCCCTGGGGCCTCGGGCGGCGTGGAATCGCCTGGCGCGGGTGGGCGGTCGAGTGGGGCTCTGGGCCTGCGGAGCCAGGAGGACCCTGCGGAGACCGCCTCGCCCGGCCGGGGCGTCACCACCACCCCGAGGGTGGTTCACGGCACCTCGGCACCGGCACCGGCACCGGGGCCGGCATCGGCACCGGGGCCGGGCCTGGAGGAGGGGCCCCACGGGCCGCCGGCCGCCGGTACCCGCGGTACGTCCGGGGTGAACGAGCCCGCCGCGGAGCTGGAGCTGCGGCGGGCCGAGGCCATCCCCGCGGTCGCGGCCTATGCGTACGACGCCGCCAGGGCGATCATCCGCGCAGCGGCCACGGTGCTGCCGGGCCGGACGACCGTGGACGCGGCCACCAGACACGACCTCGTGACGGCGATCGGAAGCGGCTCGTTCGCGGGGATCACCGGCTCCGTCGCCTTCGACCGCTGGGGGGACACCCGATCGCCCACGGTCGTGCTCTACACGGTACTCGGCGGCAGATTCGTCCCGTTGAAGACGGAGAACTGACCGACCGGCGGTGACGTGTCGGCGGCTACCGCAATGGCTGCCGTAATGGCTGCGGCGGCTGCGGCAACCGACATCCTCCGACCGGGCCGTTGCGGGTTCTGCCGGGTCGTTCGCTTCTCCGATCGGGTCGTTTGCTTTCGGACTCACCGGCGAAACCCCCTTCAAGTTACGACACGCTCACGTTGCGCTTCCCTTCCGCTCCTCCGAAGGTTACGTTTTCGTCACTATCCGCTGTCGATCGGTTGCCGATGATGCGGTGGCGGACCGGGTTCTGACGCCGAGGGTGTCGGTAGCGGCAGCGATGTGCTGTGGGAGGGCGTGTCATGACGGGTCCTGGACGGCGAGGGGGCGTGCCCCGACCGAGCGTGACGCGGTGGGGGGCCCTCGGATCCGTGGGTGTGCTGACAGCCGCGGCCGTCCTTGCCGGCTGCGGCGGTGGTTCGTCCGGTGACGACGGGAAAAAGGAATACGCCATCGGCTTTCAGGGGCCGCTCTCCGGCGACAACCAGCAGCTCGGCATCAACGCCTACGACGGGGTGCTGACCGCTGTCGAGCTGGCGAACCGGCGCAAGGATCTGTCGTTCAGGCTGCGCCTGGTCGCCTCGGACGATCAGGGTATGGCCGAGCAGGGGCCAACCGCCGCGCAGAAACTGATCGACAATCCGGAGGTCATCGGCGTCGTCGGCCCCGTCTTCTCCGGACCGACGAAGTCGAGTGAGCCGCTCTACAGCGGGGCCGGGCTGCTGTCGGTCAGCCCGTCGGCCACCAATCCGGCGCTCACCGATCTCGGGTTCACCAGCTTCTACCGGGTCATCGCACCGGACACCGTGCAGGGATCCGCCGCCGCGGAATACCTTGCCAAGGTCGTGAAGGCGGACAAGGTCTACTCTCTCGACGACCGGAGCGAATACGGCACCGGCTTGTCCGGAGCGCTCGAGAAGGCCCTGACCGGCCGTGGCATCCGCGTGATCCACGACGGCATCAATCCGACGAAGGACTACACGTCCCAGGCCACGAAGATCCTCGCCGAGAATCCGGACGCCGTGTACTATTCTGGCTACTATGCGGAACTCGCGTTGCTGACCAGGGCGCTGCGCAGCAAGGGATACACCGGGAAGGTCGTCAGCGGCGACGGCGCGAACGGCGACCAACTCATCCACCAGGCCGGTGCCGGCAACGCCGAGGGAACGCTGCTGACCTGCCCCTGCGGTGACCCGAACAGCGATCCCGCGGCGGCGGGGTTCGTCGCCGACTACAAGACGATCAACGCCGACGCGCGGCCTGGAACCTATTCCGGCGAGGCTTATGACGCCACGAACGCCGTCATCGAGGTGCTGCGCCGGCTCGGTAGCGGCGCGACGCGGGAGGCCGTGCTCGCCCGGTTCGGCTCGGTCGACATTCCCGGGGTCACCAAGCGCATCAGATTCCGGAAGAATGGTGAGGTCGAGGGCTCGACGGTCTACGTGTACGAGGTCCGGGCCGGGAAACGGGCCGTGCTCGGCCCGGTCAGCTCCCTCGTCAGACCGTAACCGGCGGATCCGACCGACCGGCGGAGCGACGTGGTCGACGCATCGGTCCGCCCGCTCGCGGCGAAACTGTCCGACCCACGGCCTAAACTCGCCGCGTGTCCGTCACCACTTCGTCCCCCACCTCGTCCCCCACCTCGTCTCCGTCCGGGAGCCGCTCGGCAGCGTCCGCCACCGGGGCCACCGGGGCCACCGGGGCCGGCCCGGCCGTGTCCTCGCCGAGTCCCGCGCCATCGAGCCCCGCGAAGTCGACCCCGGCAACGCCCCGGTTGTTGCTGCTTGACGGGCACTCGCTGGCCTACCGTGCCTTCTACGCGCTGCCGGTGGAGAACTTCTCCACCACCACGGGCCAGCCGACGAACGCGGTGTACGGATTCACCTCCATGCTCATCAACGTCCTGCGCGACGAGCGGCCGACCCATGTCGCCGTGGCGTGGGACCTGCCGACCCCGACCTTCCGGCACACCCAGTACGCCGAGTACAAGGCCGGTCGGGGCGAGACCCCGGCCGACTTCGTCGGCCAGGTCAGCCTCATCCACCAGGTGTGCGACGCCCTCGCGGTGCCGGGGGTCAGCGCGCCGGGATACGAGGCCGACGACGTGATCGCCACGCTCGCGACCCTGGGCGCGGCCGAGGGGATGGACGTGCTGGTCGTCACGGGTGACCGTGACGCGCTGCAGCTGGTCGACGAGCGGGTGACGGTGCTGATGACCCGCAAGGGCATCAGTGACATGGTCCGCTTCACCCCCGACGAGGTGCAGGCGAAGTACGGCCTGTCCCCGGTGCAGTACCCGGACTTCGCGGCCCTGCGCGGGGATCCCTCCGACAACCTGCCGTCGGTGCCGGGGGTGGGGGAGAAGACCGCCACCAAGTGGATCCAGCAGTTCGGCTCGCTGGCCGAACTGGTCGATCATGCCGACGAGATCGGCGGGAAGACCGGGGCGTCGCTGCGGGCCCACCTGTCCGAGGTCATCCGCAACCGTTCCCTGACGGAGCTGTCCCGTGACGTGCCGCTCGACGTCGTCCCCGCCGGCTTGCGGATGCGGCCCTGGGACCGGGAGGCCGTCCACCAGCTGTTCGACACGCTGCAGTTCCGGGTGCTGCGGGAGCGGCTCTACGCGGCCCTCGCGATCGCGCCGCCTCCCGCCGACGAGGGGTTCGAGATCGAGCTGACCGTGCTCGGGCCGGGCGAGGTGGCCCGGTGGCTCGCCGAGCACGCCCACAGGGTCGGCCGTACCGGCCTGCACGCCCGGGGCACCTGGGGGCGCGGCACCGGTGTGCTCGCCGGTCTCGCGCTGGCCGCGGCCGGCGGTGCCGCGGCCTGGATCGACCCGACGCTGCTCACCCCCGCGGACGTGGCGGCGCTGGGCACCTGGCTCGCCGATCCGAACCAGCCGAAGGCCGCCCACGACGTGAAGGGGCCGATGCTGGCCCTGACCGAGCTTGGCCTGCCGCTCGCCGGTGTCACCAGCGACACCGCGCTCGCGGCCTATCTGGCTCTGCCTGGCCAGCGGTCCTTCGACCTGGCCGATCTCGTCGCCCGGTACCTGCATCGCGACCTGTCCGCCGACCCCGTCCCGGGCGGCCAGCAGCTGACCCTCGACGGCTCCGGCGAGGCCGACCAGGCGCACGCGGACGCCGTGCGGGCCCGGGCCTGCCTCGAGCTCGCCGACGCCCTCGACGCGGACCTCGAACGCCGCTCCGCCGCCACCCTGCTGCGGGACATCGAACTCCCGCTGGTCACGGTCCTGGCCGGCATGGAGCGGGCCGGCATCGTCGTGGACTCCGAGCACCTGACCGAGCTGCAGAAGCACTACGGCGGCGAGGTCAGCGCGGTCGCCGCGCAGGCCCACGAGATCGTCGGCCGGCCGTTCAACCTGGGCTCCCCCAAGCAGCTGCAGCAGATCCTCTTCGACGAGCTGGGCCTGCCCAAGACCAAGAAGATCAAGACCGGTTACACCACGGACGCCGACGCCCTCGCCTGGCTGGCGGTCCAGTCCGACCATCCGCTCCTGCCGGTGCTGCTGCGGCACCGCGACGTGGCCCGCCTCAAGACGGTCGTCGACTCGCTGATCCCCATGATCGACGATATTGGGCGCATCCACACCACGTTCAACCAGACGATCGCCGCGACCGGCCGGCTCTCCTCCGCGGACCCGAACCTGCAGAACATCCCGATCCGGACGGCCGAGGGGCGCCAGATCCGCCGGGCCTTCGTCGTCGGCGCGGGCTACGAGACGCTGCTGACGGCGGACTACTCGCAGATCGAGATGCGGATCATGGCTCATCTTTCGGGTGACGAGGGCCTCATCGAGGCGTTCGGCTCCGGCGAGGACCTGCACACCTTCGTGGCCGCCGAGGCGTTCGGCCTGCCGGTCTCCGAGGTCGACCCGGAGCTGCGCCGGCGGATCAAGGCGATGTCGTACGGCCTGGCCTACGGGTTGTCCGCGTTCGGCCTCGCCGGGCAGCTCGGCATCGCGCCGGACGAGGCCCGGGAGCACATGGACGCCTACTTCGCCCGGTTCGGCGGGGTCCGCGACTTCCTGCGTGGGGTCGTGGAACGGGCCCGCAAGGACGGCTACACCGAGACGATCCTCGGCCGCCGTCGCTACCTGCCCGATCTGACCAGCGACAACTCCCAGCGGCGGCAGATGGCCGAGCGGATGGCGTTGAACGCGCCGATCCAGGGTTCCGCCGCGGACATCATCAAGATTGCGATGTTGGGGGTCGACCGGGCGCTGTGTGCCGGGGGGTACGCCTCCCGGCTGCTGCTCCAGGTGCACGACGAACTCGTCCTCGAGATCGCGTCCGGCGAGCACGATGCGGTCGAGCGGCTGGTCCGGGCCGAGATGACCTCCGCGTACACCATGTCGGTGCCGCTCGACGTGAGCGTCGGCGCCGGCTGCACCTGGGACGACGCGGCGCACTGAGCGTTCCTGTTACCGAGTGTTCTTGTTACCGAGCGTTCCTGTACCCGGATGTCATTTTTGCGCCGAATTACTCCGCTGGCTTCCCGGATTTTCCGTCGTCTCCGGTATCAGTCGAGGAATTGTACCGAACCGTGAAATTGCATCGGTGCCGGGAAGCTGCTGGCTATGATGTCGGTCACGCCGGATCGACGGCTATGTTGGAAGGAAGCCTGACCCGGTCCTGTCGCCGTCGTGCACCGTGACCTCTCGGATGCGGGGTCGTTGCGACACCCGGAGCGACGTCCCGCTCGGTGCGGTTCGTCCCTGTTCGGTCCGCCTGATCCGCTCGGTCCGTTCGGTCGGGCTCATCGCGGGTCAGTGCGGGAGGAAGCGGTTTTTGATCAGCGGGCGTACGTTCGCCGGCCGTCGGCGTTTTCTCGTGGTCACCCCTGCGATCGCGGCGGTGCTCTTCCTGCTCGCCGGGTGCATTCCGGGCTCCCCGGGTTATCTGCGCTGGGGAAACTGGCTGGGTCTGGTGGTCGCGGTCGGTAACGCCGTCGTCGGGCTGGTGGCCAACCCGAGAGGGCGCTGGATTCCGCCCGTCGCCGTCGCCTCGCTCGCCGCCGCGCTCGCCTTCGCGCTGGCGAGCGCGGCGCCCGGCCGGAACGCGGACACATACCTGACCTGGTTCCCGGTGCTGTGCGCCTATGCCGCCCTGGTCCCCGTCGGCTGGGCCGTCGCCGGCACCGCGGCCGTCTGCGCTGCCGTCGTCGCCGGCGTCACCGCCCACGGCGGACTGGCCGAGGCCGCCGCGCCCATGTTCTCCACCATCGCCGCCGTCATGCTCGTGGGCGCGGTGGCGAAGGCCCTGTTCCGTGAGGGCCTGCTGCAGAACCGTTCCGATCCCCTCACCCGCCTGGCCAACCGGGGCGGGACGATGGAAATCGGGCAGTCCGCCGTTGCGAAGATCAATGCCGCGGGGAACGAGGCTGTCCTCGTCCTGGTGGACCTCAACCGGTTTCACGAGGTCAACGATGCGCTCGGTCACCTCGGCGGGGACCAGCTGCTGAGGATGATCGCTGAGACGTTGCCGACCCTGACTCCGAGGCCGGTGTTCGTCGGTCGGGCCGGCGGGGACGAGTTCGCGCTGGTGTTCCGCGGACCCGAGATCATCCCGGCGCCGCCCGTCTCATCTGCCTCACCCCCCTCATCCACCTCATCTGCTTCACCCGTCTCCCTCGGCCCGTCGGGCGCGCCGGCCGTCCGCAGCCCCCTGCCCGCGGCCATAGCCGCCGGGCGGCGGCGCACCTTGGGCCGGCGGGTCCTCCGCCAGATCCAGGGGCCCTTTCAGGTCTGCGGGGTCGACGTCGAGGTGGACGCCTCGGTGGGCATCGCGGTGGCCCCCCGCGACGGCGCGACCATGGCCACCCTGATGAGCTGTGCCGATGCGGCCCTGCTGCGGGCCAAGCGGGTCGGGGAGAGCGTGGGCCTGTGGGATGCCGGCATCGCCGGGGTGCGGCCCGAGGAGATCGCGTTGAACGCCCAGTTGCGCGCCGCGATCGGCCGCGACGAGCTCGTCCTGTACTACCAGCCGGTCCAGTCAGCTCGGACCGGTGGGATCGTCGGTGCCGAGGCGTTGCTGCGGTGGCGACATCCGAGCCGTGGGCTGCTCCCCCCCGGCGAGTTCCTGCCGATCGCCGAGCGGTCCCCCCTGATCGCGGACCTGACCCGGTGGGTTCTCGACGAGGCACTGCGGCAGTGCGCCGCCTGGGACGCGGGGGGCCTGCACCTGCCGGTGTCGGTCAATCTCTCCCCCCGGATGCTGGTGCTCGACGATCTTCCCCGGGTGGTCTCGGACTCGATCGCCGCGCACCGGCTGGCCCCCGACGTCCTCACCCTGGAGATCACCGAGAGCGCCCTGGTCACCCAGCCCGCGCGTGCGGCGACGATGCTGGGTCAGTTGCGCTCCCACGGCGTGGCGCTCTCCCTCGACGACTTCGGCACCGGGTATAGCTCGATGGAGATCCTCAAGACGTTGCCGTTTGACGAGGTCAAGATCGACCGGGGGTTCGTCACGGACGTCCGGGGGAGCCTGCCCGACGCCGCGATCGTGCGTTCCGTGCTCGATCTGGGACATCGCCTGGGGCTGCGGGTCGTCGGTGAGGGCATCGAGGACGAACGGATCCTGACGATGATGGTCGACTTCGGCTGCGATCTGCTGCAGGGAGAGGCGATCTCGCCTCCGCTGCCGGCGGAGCGCGTCCGCGAGCTGCTGCGGGCCCGGGCCGCGAAGGCGGGCAAGGTGGTCCCGGGCGGTGACGTTCGATGTCGCCGGGCGTGATGGTCCGAATTACCCGGCTGCGCGGACGACGATGCCGACGGCCTGCCACGCCTCGGAGACGGCCTTCCGCGCGTCCGCACCGAACAGCAGGCCGGCCTGGTGCACGGTCACCGAGGCGAATGCGCGGAACGTCGTGTCCGGCCGGATCTGCGGTGCGCGCAGGGTCTCATACCAGATGCGGCCGGCCTTCTCCCAAGCGTATCCGCCGAGAGCCGTCGCGGCGAGGTAGAACGCCTTGTTCGGGATGCCCGAGTTGATGTGGACGCCGCCGTTGTCGGCGGTCATCCGGACGTAGCGGTCCATGTGGTCCGGCTGGATGTCGTCGCCGAGTACCGGATCGTCGTAGGCGGTCCCGGGGGCCTTCATCGACCGCAGCGCGGCGCCTTGGACGGCGTCTGTGAGCAGCTCGTCGCCGATCAGCCAGTCGGCCTGCTCGGTGGTCTGGCCGCGGACGTACTGCTTCACCAGGGAACCGAAGACGTCGCTGATCGACTCGTTGAGCGCGCCGGACTGGTTCACATACATCAGCGCCGCCTCGTCCTCGGTGACGCCATGGGTCAGTTCATGACCGATGATGTCGAGCGACGCCGTGAAACGCTTGAACAGCTCGCCGTCGCCGTCGCCGAACACCATCTGGCGGCCGTTCCAGAAGGCGTTCTCGTAGTGGTCGCCGTAGTGCACGGTGGCGAGCAGAGCCATCCCCTCGTCATCGATGGAGCTCCGGCCCAGGACGTCGGAGTAGAACGCGAACGTCGAGCCCAGGCCGTCGTAGGCCTCGTTGACCGCCGCGTCGTCGATCGCGGCGCCACCCTCCTCGCGAACCATCGCACCCGGCAGGATCTCGGTGCCGCCCGCGTCGCTGACGGTACGCCGCGGGCCGCTCTCGGGCGCCGGGCGCGGTGGGACGGCACCGCGCCGCGTCGAGCGCATCAGGGCGTTGTGCACCCGGATGGTGCGATGAGAGGTGTCCTGGAGCAGGGTGGACAGGGCCCGGGAACGCTGCTCCTCGGTGCCGTTGCGGACAATGCGTTCGAGGATGTGGGGTGGGATCGCGCAGGGCAGGGCAGGGCAGGGCGTGGCGGGGGCAGGGCATCGTCGACTCCGTAGCGTGAGATGATCGCCGGTGGATTCCCGCGGGCGTCGACGGCCGCGGATGACCCCGGAGTCACCGACCTTGCTACCTGCGACACAGGATGTCCAGAGAGTGCCGGTCCACCGCCTTCTTCTGGCTAGCCGGAAACGTTCCGTTACCACCCTATCCGCGATGCCGGCCGGGCGATGGGCCGGGCGGGGAACCGGATGCAGTGCGGAGCCGACCCCGACGGCGCAGGAGCGTCCGCGCCCCCAGCTGGATGATCGCCAACGTGAGGCTGCCGAGGATCAGGAAGGTCATGTTCTCGTCGAGCCAGGTGACAACGCCGCGCATCCATGGCGTCACGGCGCGCGCCGCCGTCAGGTAGAGGGCCGAGGACAGCAGGGAGCCGGGAACCAGGAAGCGCAGGAACCGGCGCAGCGGGACGTCGCCGGCGCCGAGCGCCGCGTCCACCGCCGCGTTGGTGTTCAGCAGGCAGAACCACAGCAGCGGGCGCTGGGTGCCGCGGCGGGACAGCGCCGCCACGGCGCGGCCGGTGCTGATACGCCGTAGGAGCACCGAGCGGATGTTGTTGCGGGCCAGACCGAAGTAGCCGACGTCGATCAGCCCGCGGAAGAACGCGGCGATCAGCAGGGCGGGAACGAACGGCACCGTGCCGCCGACCAGCAGCAGGATCGCCCACGTGGGTCGCAGCGCAACGAGCAGCAACGGTGCCGAACCGGCGAGCGCCGGTGCCAGCGCGAGGCCGAGGGCGCCGAGACCGAGCAGCGTGCCGGTGAGCAGGGCCGGCCAGAGCCGGTGCGCGACCGGGGCAACCTCCATCCGCACAGTCTGCCAAGTACGCGAGCTGCCAAGTACGCGAGGGCGCAGCCGGGCGGACCGGCTGGGTGGCTGGCTCCGGGAGCTGGCAGACTCGACGATGTGTTCACAGTAGGTCTGACGGGTGGCATTGGTTCAGGCAAGAGCGCGGTGTCAGCGTGCCTCGCGGCCCGGGGCGCCTTGCTGATCGACGCCGACCAGGTCGCCCGGGACGTGGTGGCGCCCGGCACCCCGGGGCTCGCCGCGGTCCTGGCGGAGTTCGGCACCGAACTGGCGAACGCGGACGGCGGTTTGGACCGCGAGGCGCTCGGCCGGATCGTGTTCGCCGATCCCGCCGCCCGCGGCCGGCTCGAAGCGATCGTCCATCCGCTGATCCGCGAGGAGACGGCGCGGCGCATGGGGGAGGTGTCACCGAGCGGGATCGCCGTGCACGACATCCCGCTGCTCGTCGAGGTGCACGCCGAAGGCACCTACGACGTGGTGCTGGTCGTCGAGGCGCCGCGGGAGGTGCGGCTGCACCGCCTCGAGGGCCGCGGCCTGCCCCGCGACCAGGCGCTGGCGCGGATGGCGAACCAGGCCACGGACTCCCAGCGCCGGGCCGCCGCCGACATCGTGGTGGACAACGGCGGGAGCCTGGACGACCTCGACGCCCGCATCGAGGAGGTCTGGCAGGACCTGCTGGCCCGCCGCGACGCCAAGGCCGCAGCCGAGGCCGAGACCGTCGCCAGCGGCGCGGATGCTGCCGCCAGCGGCACGGACACCGCCGCCCCAGCCGGCTGATCGTGGCAGGCCGGCGCTCAAGGCATCACTGCACGCCGGCGGCGCCCATGCCACGCAGCTCCTTCTTCAGCTCGGCGATCTCGTCGCGCAGCCGGGCGGCCAGCTCGAACTGCAGCTCCTTCGCCGCCTCGTGCATCTGGTCGTCGAGCTGGCGGATAAGCTGCGCGAGTTCGTGGGAGGGCAGGCCGGCGAGTTCGGCGGCGTACCGGCCGACGGCGCCCTCCCTGCCGGCGCGCGACTTCATCCCCGGAACTGGGGCCTTGCCGCGGGACTGCGATCGGCCGCCGCCGCCAATCAGTTCGCCGTCGGCCGACTGGCGAACCATGTCGTCGAGGATGTCGACGACCTTCTTGCGCAGGGGCTGGGGATCCAGCCCGCGCTCGGTGTTGTAGGCGATCTGCTTCTCGCGCCGCCGGTTCGTCTCGTCGATGGCGCGGCGCATCGACGGGGTGATCGCATCCGCGTACATGTGGACCTGCCCGGACACGTTACGGGCGGCCCGGCCGATCGTCTGGATCAGTGACTTGTCCGAGCGCAGGAAGCCCTCCTTGTCGGCGTCGAGGATGCTCACCAGCGACACCTCTGGCAGGTCGAGACCCTCGCGGAGCAGGTTGATCCCGACGAGCACGTCGAACTCGCCGCGGCGCAGCTCGGTGAGCAGCTCCACCCGGCGCAGGGTGTCCACCTCGCTGTGCAGGTACCGCACCCGGATGCCGAGCTCGAGCAGGTAGTCGGTGAGATCCTCGGCCATCTTCTTGGTCAGCGTGGTGACCAGGACCCGTTCGTCCCGCTCGGCGCGCAGCCGGATCTCGTGGACGAGATCGTCGATCTGCCCCTTCGTCGGCTTGAGCACGACCTCGGGGTCGAGCAGGCCGGTAGGCCGGATGATCTGCTCGACGACGTCGACGGACCGGCCCAGCTCGTAGGGGCCCGGGGTCGCCGACAGGTAGACCGTCTGGCCGATGCGCTCGAGGAACTCCTCCCACCGCAGCGGGCGGTTGTCCATGGCACTGGGCAGCCGGAACCCGTGCTCGACGAGGTTGCGCTTGCGGGACATGTCGCCCTCGTACATCCCGCCGATCTGCGGGACGGTGTTGTGCGACTCGTCGATCACCAACAGGAAGTCGTCGGGGAAGTAGTCGAGTAGGGTGTGCGGCGGGCTCCCGGCCTCGCGGCCGTCGATGTGCCGGGAGTAGTTCTCGATCCCCGAGCAGAACCCGACCTGGCGCATCATCTCGATGTCGTAGGTGGTGCGCATCCGCAGCCGCTGTGCCTCCAGCAGCCTGCCCTGCCGCTCCATGGTGGCCAGCCGCTCGGCGAGCTCCGCCTCGATGCCGGCGATCGCCCGCTCCATCCGCTCCGGCCCGGCGACGTAGTGCGTGGCCGGGAAGACGTAGATCTCCTCCGCCTCGCGGACGACCTCCCCGGTCAGTGGATGCAGGTAGGTGAGCCGCTCGATCTCGTCGCCGAACATCTCGACTCGGACGGCGAGCTCCTCGTAGACCGGGAAGATCTCTACCGTGTCCCCCCGGACCCGAAACGTCCCGCGGGTGAAGGCGAGGTCGTTGCGGGTGTACTGTACGTCAACGAAGCGGCGCAGCAGCAGGTCCCGCTCGATCTCGTCGCCGACCCTCAGCCGCACCATCCGGTCGATGTACTCCTGCGGTGTGCCGAGGCCGTAGATACAGCTGACGCTCGCGACCACGACGACGTCCCGACGGGTGAGCAGGTTCATCGTCGCCGAGTGCCGTAGCCGCTCCACCTCCTCGTTGATCGAGGAGTCCTTCTCGATGTAGGTGTCCGTCTGCGCGATGTACGCCTCGGGCTGGTAGTAGTCGTAGTACGAGACGAAGTACTCGACGGCGTTGTGCGGCAGCAGCTCCCGGAACTCGTTGGCGAGCTGCGCGGCGAGCGTCTTGTTCGGAGCCATCACCAACGTCGGCCGCTGCAGGCGCTCGACCAGCCACGCGGTGGTCGCGGACTTTCCGGTGCCGGTGGCGCCGAGGAGGACGACGTCGGACTCGCCGGCCCCGACCCGCCGGGCCAGCTCGTCGATGGCGGCAGGCTGGTCGCCCGACGGGGAGAAGTCGGACACGACCTGAAACGGCGCCCGCGTCCGCTCGATGTCGATGGTGGGCCGTTCGAACGTTGTGCTCACGGCTTCTAGCACACCACAGGCCTCCGACAGTTTCCGAATCTCGATGTTGCCGAACTTCGATGTTGCCGAACCTCGGCAACGAAATCGTCGGCAACGAAATCGTCGGCAAAGTCGCGGACTCCCTGCGGTGTCTGCTGGGACGTTGACGGGCAGGCTATGCGTTGAGCATGTATGACACCCGGTCGTGACCGCGGCCCGGTGAAGGCGAAAGGAGCTCTGAGCGGACATGACCACCCACGACGCCACCCGACGGGGACATCTCCCGCCGATCACGGTGCGTCCGGGACTGGCTGTCTCGGTGGCGATCGTCACTGTCCTCCTCTCCGCGATCACGCTGCCGGCCACCGTGCCCGGCCGGCCCGGATTCGCCTACCTGTCCGGCGGTCTGATCGGGGCGGGCTTGCTCGTGGGCGTCCTGCTGGCCGCCGATCTGATGCGGGCCCGGTCGGCCCGTCGGTCGGGGGTGACCGTTCTCGGCATCACCCTCGGCGCCTTCGGAAGCCGGCTGGTCCTGGCCGGTGCGCCCGACCGCTCCGCGGGCGTGGCGGCCGCCCCTCACCCGGCCGCCCCTCACCCGACCGCCCACCAGCCGGCACTCCACGGTATCGATCTCGCGCCGCCGCCCGTGGCGGCCCTCGATCCCACGCCGGGGACGGGCACCCAGGTCGGCACCCAGGTCGAGGCGCGGATCGCGCGGGCCGGCCTGCTCGTCACCGCTGCCGCCGGGGCCCTGCTCGTCGTGCTCGGTGCCCTGGCACCCGCCGGCATCTGGGAACTGGCCGGCGAGGTGGCCCTGTGGGTGGGTACCTTCGCGCTGCTGGTGACCCTCGTTGACGTCCTTCCCTCCCCGCGCAGCTCCGGCGGCCGGCTGATCGCCGCCCGGGTGGAGCGCCGCACTGGCAGTCGCGCGCGCGCCGAGCAGGCCGCGGCCCGCGCCGGCGTGATCACTGGCTGGTCACTGATCGCCGTCGGGGTGGTCGGGTCGTTTCTGGTCGGGTTCGTCGCGCTGTGGGCCGTCCTGCTGGGTTGGTTGGCGCTGGGCACCTCCCGGTTCGCCCAGGCGCAGCAGCGGACCTACGTCGCGCTGGAGGGTCTGACCGTCCGGGACGTGATGAGCCCGCCGCCGCCGCCGTTGTCCGCCTGGACGACCGTCGCAAGCGCGCTGGACGAGGTTGTACTGCCGTCGCGGAGGGCGGTGTTCGGAGTCGAGGACTTCGACGGATCCCTCGCCGGGGTGGCGCTGTTGCGTGACCTCGCCGCAGTGCCGATGGACGATCGAGGTCTCGCCCGGATCAACCGGGTCATGATTCCGCTGGAGATGGTTGCCACCGCCCGTCCGGACGAGCAGCTGACGGACGTCACCGGCCGGCTTCTGGAGCGGCCGGCCGCGGGCTGCGTCGCCGTCATTGGCGCCGCCCCGGATGACGGTCGCCTTCGCCTGATCGGAACGGTGGGCCCGGTGGAGCTGAAGCAGGCGGTGGAGACCGCCCCGCTGCGCGGGCGCGCCACCACGGTCCGCCCCGCCCATCCCGGCGGCTTCTGGCGCTGACCGCCCGCCGCGGCGGGCACCCGACTCCGTTGGAGATCATCTGTGTACGTGTCCCCCTGGGCTTGGGCCGCCTTCGTCGGCGTCCTGCTCACACTCCTGACCATCGACCTGCTGGCACATCGTCGGGCTCACGTCATCGGCTTTCGCGAGGCCGCGTGGTGGAGCGTTCTGTGGGTCTCGCTGGGCATCGGATTCGCCGGTGTCATCTGGGCTTGGCAGGGCCCGGGGCCCGCCGGCGAGTACGCCGCCGCGTGGCTGCTGGAAAAGAGCCTGTCCGTCGACAACCTCTTCGTCTTCGCGCTGATCTTCTCTTATTTCAGGGTGCCTCGCGCCTACCAGCACCGCGTCCTGTTCTACGGTGTGCTGGGAGCGCTTGTGCTCCGTTTCCTGTTCATCGGGGCCGGCATCGCGCTGCTCGAACGGTTCAGCTTTGTCATCTACGTCTTCGGGGCTTTTCTGCTCTACACGGCGGTCACGATGCTCCGGGGCGACGGCGTCGAGATGGATCCGGGCCGGAGCAGGGCGGTCGCGCTGCTGCGCAAGGTCATTCCGGTCACCGACGACTATCAGGGGCAGCGTTTCGTGTTTCGGCGTGCCGGGAAGCTGGTCGCCACGCCGCTACTGGCCGTCCTCGTCGTGATCGAGACCGCCGACGTCCTGTTCGCGTTCGACTCGGTGCCCGCCGCGCTCGGTGTGACCGACAAGGTGTTCCTGGTCTACACGAGCAACGCCCTGGCCATCCTGGGGCTGCGGTCGTTGTTCTTCCTGCTCTCCGGTCTGATGGAACGTTTCCACCACCTGGCGACGGGGCTCGCGTTCATCCTGGCCTTCATCGGCGTGAAGATGTTGCTCACCGACGTGTGGCACCCGCCGATCGCGCTGTCGCTCGGTGTCATTGTGGTGACATTGGTCGTGGCCATCGTCTGGTCGCTGCGCACCACCCCGCCGGCCCCGCGGTCCGTAACCGAGCCGGAGGGGGTAACCGAGCCGGAGGGGGTAACCGAGCCGGAGGGGGTAACCGAGCCGGAGGGGGTAACCGAGCCGGAGGGGGTAACCGAGCCGGAGGGGGTAACCGAGCCGGAGGGCGTGGCCGAGCCGGAGGGCGTGGCCGAAGGCTCCCAGGCGGTGCCCCGATGACCGGCGGGCGGGTGGCGAACCGGGCCCGGTTCGCCACCCGCCCGGAAACATATCGAGGAATGGTGTCGCGACGCGCCGGGAACGAGGATGCCTGACAGTCCTGGCTCATCGGTTATGCTGGCTCCGGCGGGTACTGCGGTACATTCGGTGCACATCCAGCCGCCGGAACGTATCTCTCTGACGCGGGCGAGGAGACGCGCGGGCGGGAATACTCGACGTTCCGGGACCGATCGTGTGTACTCGTTCGGTGTGAGTCGTGGTCCTTTCTTGCCGATTCTTCCCGAAATTTCGCAGCTCGTTGCGGGCGCACTAGCCGAAGGCGGATGATGCACAGGCTGTTGGCGGTCGTCGTTTCTCACGGGGGATCGACGTCTCTGTACCGGTTGCTGACCACACTGGATGCCATGGCGGAATGTCGGGTATTTCTGGTAGAAAATGATGGGAAATCCAGGCATGATGCGTTGCCGGACGGTGTGCGCGTGGTCCAGGGGCACGGGAACGTCGGATACGGCACCGCGGTGAACCTCGCTGTCCGCCGTGCCCTGGAGGACGGGCTGCGGCCGGAGTGGATCCTGGTGGTCAACAGTGATGTGACGGTCCCTGCCGACACCGCGATGATGATCCCGAAGCTGCTCGCCTGGGCCCCGTCGTCCGCCGACGTGGTCGGCTTCCCGATCCGCGGCACAGCGGGCGAGCGGGGACGGGCGAGTGCCGTCCTGCCGCGCCCGCGGACGAACGCCTACACGGCGGTACGGGGCGAGAGCGCCGCGGTGGAGAGGTGGCCGGAACTGCGCTATCCGGTCGGCGCCTTCTTCGCCGTCCGCTCGGAGATTTTCCTACGGCTGGGCGGATTCGACCCGTCGTACTGGATGTACTACGAGGAGACGGATCTGTTCGCCCGGTTGCACGCCGCGGGCGGGCGCATCGTCTGGGCGGACGACGCCTGGCCGGTCGTTCATGTGGGCGGGGAGACCGTCGGGCGGTCCGGGCTGCTGTACGCCGAACTCGGCCGGTCGGCCGCCACCTATGCCCGGCGGCACCGTCACGACGTGGGCCGGTCGTGGACCGCGGTGCACGCGGCCCAGTTGACCGTCCTCGCCGCGCGCAAATTGGCCGTGGGCCGGTCGCACGACGCGTTGCGCGCGGTCCGGATCCTCTCCGGGCTGGTGAGCGGGCTGGCCCGGCCAGGCTGGGAGCCCGCGGTCAGCTCACGGTGGCACGCCGTCCCGGCCGAGACGCGGCTGCGTCTCGGCCATCTCCGCCCGGTCCCGCGGACGCCGCGGCAGCGGCAGGACGATCTGATCGATGATCTTGCCGACGGCGCCCCCGGCTTCTCTGGCTCCTCTGGCCAGCGGACGTAACGCCAGCATCACCTCGTGCCGGAGGGGGTCTCGGGGGAGTGAGCGTATCCGGTGGCGTGAGTGCCCGGTGGCGTGAGTGCGCGAGCTCGCCGTAGCCGGCCTCACCGCCACCGTCACCAGCCGCGGGCGCGCCATTCCGCCAGGTGCGGGCGTTCGGCGCCGAGGGTGGTGTCGTGTCCGTGGCCGGGGTAGATCCAGGTGGTGTCCGGCAGTGGGCCGAAGATCTTGCGTTCGAGATCGTCCATCAGCGTCGTGAAGGCCTGTTCGTCACCGAACGTGTTTCCAGGGCCGCCAGGGAACAGGCAGTCTCCGGTGAAGAGGTGGGGAGCGGCGGGATCGGCGTCGTAGAGCAGGGCGATGGATCCGGGTGTGTGCCCGACCAGGTGGATCACCCGAAGGGCCGCCGTCCCGACGGCGATCTCGTCCCCCTCGCGCACCTGCCGCGCGGTGGGCACCGGAATGGCCGGGGCATCGTCCGGATGGGCGACCGTGCTGGCCCCGGTGGTGGTGACCACATCTGCGAGGGCCTGAACATGATCATCGTGCCGATGGCTGGTGACCACCGTTGCCAGCCCCGCATCCCCGGCAAGCCGCAGCAGCGTGTCGGCCTCGTTCGCCGCGTCGACGAGCAGCTGCTCCCCGGTGACCGGGCAGCGCAGTAGGTAGGCGTTGTTGTTCATCGGGCCGACGGCGACCTTGGTGATCGTCAGGCCTGGCAGGGTCCGCACGTCGGCCGGACCGCCGACCGTGACTTTCCCGGTGTAGCCGGTGTAGCCGGTGTAGCCGGTGCGGCTGGTGTCGCCGCCGTTGGTGTCGCTCATGATGATCATCTCCGGAGTGGATGGCGCGGATGGGACGGGAACAGGGGATAGCTGCCGGTCGTTACGGTCCGTCGGGTGGCACCGGGAGATCTGACGCCTCTGACGCCTCTGACGCATCCGAGGTCTCTGCCGGATTCGACGGATTCGTCCGGCTGATGGTTAGGTGGCCGCCCCCGGAAAAGTGTCGGTCCTCATCCGTAGCATGGCCACACTCGCCCAGGTCCGGTCTTACTGAAGATCATGAGGGTTTGTCGATGGCCGATCTTCTTGTCGTGCGTGGCGCGCGTGAACACAATCTCCGTGACGTCGACCTCGACCTGCCCCGCGGCGGGCTGATCGTCTTCACCGGTATGTCCGGGTCCGGCAAGTCCAGCCTCGCCTTCGACACAATCTTCGCCGAGGGGCAGCGGCGCTACGTGGAGTCGCTGTCGGCCTATGCGCGGCAGTTCCTCGGGCAGATGGACAAGCCCGACGTCGACTTCATCGAGGGGCTGTCTCCGGCCGTCTCCATCGATCAGAAGTCGACCTCGCGCAACCCGCGGTCCACCGTCGGCACGATCACCGAGGTCTACGACTACCTGCGGCTGCTCTTCGCCCGCGCCGGCCGCCCGCACTGCCCGAAGTGCGGGCGGCTGATCTCCCGGCAGACCCCGCAGCAGATCGTCGATCGGCTGCTGGAGTTGCCCGAAGGCACCCGCTTCCAGGTGCTGGCCCCGGTGGTGCGTGGCCGCAAGGGCGAGTACGTCGACCTGTTCGCCGAGCTGCAGAGCTCCGGGTTCGCACGGGCCCGCGTCGACGGCACGGTGGTGCCGCTCACCGATCCGCCGAAGCTGGAGAAGCAGCGCAAGCATACGATCGAGGTCGTCGTCGATCGGCTCGCGATCAAGTCGTCAGCGAAGCGGCGGCTCACCGACTCGGTGGAGACGGCCCTGAAGCTGGGCGGCGGGCTCGTCCTGGTTGACTTCGTCGACCGCGACACCGACGATCCCGAGCGCGAGCGGATGTACTCCGAGCATCTGGCCTGCCTCTACGACGACCTCTCCTTTGAGGAGCTGGAGCCGCGGTCGTTCTCGTTCAACTCGCCGTACGGCGCCTGCCCCGAGTGCACCGGGATTGGGACCCGCAAGGAGGTCGACCCGGAGCTCGTCGTGCCCGACCCCACCCTGTCGCTGGCGCAGGGCGCGGTGGCCCCCTGGTCGGGCGGCCACAACAAGGAGTACTTCGAACGGTTGCTCACGGCCCTCGCCGAGGACCTCAGCTTCAGGATGGACACCCCGTGGGAGGGGCTGCCCGAGCGGGCCCGCAAGGCCGTGCTGTACGGCAGCGGCGACACCGAGATCCACGTCGGCTACACCAACCGCTACGGCCGCAAGCGTTCCTACCACACCTCCTTCGAGGGCGTGATCGGTTTCCTGGGCCGCCGGCACCGCGAGGCCGAGTCGGACAGCAGCCGGGAGCGGTACGAGGGCTACATGCGCGACATCCCCTGCCCGGCCTGCCGCGGCGCGCGGCTAAAGCCGGAGTCACTCGCGGTGACGCTGGGTGGCCGGTCGATCGCCGAGGTTTCGGGTCTGGCGATCGGCGAGTGCGCCGTGTTCCTGCGCCGGCTCGACCTCACCGAACGGGAGCGGACCATTGCCGGTCGGGTGCTCAAGGAGGTCGACGCGCGGCTGACGTTCCTGCTGGACGTGGGGCTGGACTACCTCTCCCTCGACCGGGCCGCCGGCACCCTGGCGGGCGGCGAGGCACAGCGCATCCGGCTGGCCACCCAGATCGGTTCCGGGCTCGTCGGGG
Source organism: Frankia sp. CoBUL1 (assembly GCF_978021245.1). Taxonomy (NCBI): domain Bacteria; kingdom Bacillati; phylum Actinomycetota; class Actinomycetes; order Frankiales; family Frankiaceae; genus Frankia; species Frankia sp. CoBUL1. The sequence continues at coordinate 13,872 of NZ_CDXDOS010000010.1, read as the reverse complement.
TGCTGTACGTGCTCGACGAGCCGTCGATCGGCCTGCACCAGCGGGACAACCGCCGGCTCATCCAGACCCTGCTGCGGCTGCGCGACCTGGGTAACACGCTCATCGTCGTCGAGCACGACGAGGACACGATTCGCGCCTCCGACTGGGTGGTCGACATCGGCCCCGGCGCCGGCGAGCACGGCGGCCGGGTCGTCGTCTCCGGGCCGGTCGAGAAGCTGCTCGCCAGCGAGGAGTCGATGACCGGCGCCTACCTGTCCGGGCGGCGGCGGGTCCCGGTGCCCGACATCCGCCGGGTGCCGGCCAAGGGCCGGGCACTGACCGTACACGGGGCCCGGGAGCACAACCTGCGCGACGTCACCGTGTCGTTCCCGCTGGGCTGTTTCGTGGCCGTCACCGGGGTGTCGGGCTCGGGGAAGTCCACCCTCGTCAACGACATCCTCGCCGCCGTCCTGGCGAACAAGTTCAACGGCGCCCGGCAGGTGCCGGGCCGGCACCGCACTGTCAGCGGGCTCGACCACCTCGACAAGGCGGTCCGGGTCGACCAGTCCCCGATCGGACGCACACCGCGGTCCAACCCCGCCACCTACACCGGCGTGTTTGACCACATCCGCCGGCTGTTCGCCGAGACGACCGAGGCGAAGGTCCGTGGCTATCTGCCGGGCCGGTTCTCGTTCAACGTCAAGGGCGGGCGGTGCGAGGCGTGTTCCGGTGACGGCACCCTCAAGATTGAGATGAACTTCCTGCCAGACGTGTACGTGCCGTGCGAGGTCTGCCACGGCGACCGGTACAACCGGGAGACGCTGGAGGTGCACTACAAGGGCAGGAACATCGCCGAGGTGCTCGACATGCCGATCGAGGAGGCGGCGGAGTTCTTCGCCGCGGTGCCGGCCATCGCCCGCCACCTGCGGACGCTGAACGACGTCGGCTTGGGGTACGTCCGGCTCGGCCAGTCGGCGCCGACCCTGTCCGGCGGCGAGGCGCAGCGGGTCAAGCTCGCCTCGGAGCTGCAGCGGCGCTCCACCGGCCGGACGGTCTACGTGCTCGACGAGCCGACGACCGGTCTGCACTTCGAGGACATCCGCAAGCTGCTCGGCGTGCTCGGCCGGCTGGTCGACGCCGGGAACACGGTCATCGTGATCGAGCACAACCTCGATGTCATCAAGACGGCGGACTGGATCATTGACCTGGGTCCGGAGGGGGGCACGGGAGGCGGCCGTGTCGTCGCGCAGGGGTCGCCCGAGGCCGTGGCGGCGGTCGAGGAGAGCCACACCGCGGTCTTCCTCCGGGAGATCCTCAGGGACCAGGTCGCCGAGGTGGGACCGCTCCCGCCCGCTCAGGTCCGCAGCAGGTCCGCGAGGACGGCGTCCAGCTCCTGTTCGGTGTGCTCCTGACCGGTCGGGACAAGCCGCTCGGTGCGGTCCAGGAAGCTGCGTAGCGACGACGCCGCGACCACTACCACGGACTGGCGGTCGCCGTGCACCAAGTCGAGCCGCACGCCGCGCCGATCCGTGTCGGGACCGATCCGGACGTCCCCGTCGCCCACCGCCGTCTCCAGGCCGGCGCGCAGGGTGTCGCGTGGTGCGACCCAGCTGCCCTGCGGCAGCGCGGGATGCTCCGGCCTGGACACCAGCGTCATGGACACGGCCAACGGGTCGCGGGCGCCCCAGCAGATCTGGAACACGGTGATCCGCCCACGGCTGGACGCGTCGTCCACGACGAACTCCGCCGTGACGTCCTTACCAAGCACGCGCTGGCTCCCTCGGTTCGCTTGCCCGATGTCTCGAGGGTCGCAGCCCTCCGCCCCGGACGCCAACGGGGGCCCCGAAACAGCGGAAGGTGTGTAATCGGTCACGACGCTACCGGGTGGCCGTCGCCGCTCGTTACCCTACCGCCACCACCGGAGGGAACCCGCCGTCAAGCCCGCGCGCTATGCGTGATGAAATGGTTACGTGCAGGTGCTGCTTGCTCGGGATGAAGGTCGCCGTAGGCTCGGTTCATGGCTGATCCGGCGTCCTACCGGCCCGCGCCGGGCTCGATCCCCGAGACACCCGGTGTCTATCGTTTCCGTGACGAGCACGGTCGTGTGCTCTATGTCGGCAAGGCCAAGAACCTGCGGGCCCGGCTGGCCAACTACTTCGCCGAGTTGCACACCCTCCATCCGCGTACGCAGCACATGGTCTCCTCGGCGAGCTCGGTCGACTGGACCGTCGTCTCGACCGAGGTCGAGGCCCTCCAGCTCGAGTACACGTGGATCAAGCAGTTCGACCCGCGCTTCAACGTCCGCTACCGCGACGACAAGAGCTACCCGAGTCTCGCCGTGACCCTCCACGAGGAGTTCCCGCGCCTGCAGGTCATGCGGGGACCCAAGCGCAAGGGCGTCCGGTACTTCGGCCCGTACGCGCATGCCTGGGCCATCCGGGAGACCCTCGATCTGCTCCTGCGGGTCTTCCCCGCCCGCACGTGCTCGGGCGGGGTCTTCAAACGGGCCGCGCAGGTCGGACGGCCGTGCCTGCTCGGGTACATCGACCGGTGCTCGGCACCCTGCGTGGGACGGGTCGACGCGGCCACCCATCGGGAGATCGTCGAGGACTTCTGCGACTTCATGTCCGGGCAGACGGGCCGTTACCTGCGTCGGCTCGAACGGGAGATGCAGCAGGCGGCGCAGGCCCAGGAGTACGAACGCGCCGCGCGGCTGCGCGACGACATCGGCGCCCTGCGCCGCGCGGTCGAGAAGCAGGCCGTGGTCCTGCCCGACGGCACCGACGCCGACGTCATCGCCTTCGCCGAGGACGAGCTGGAGGCCGCCGTCACGGTGTTCTACGTGCGTGGCGGGCGGGTACGCGGCCAGCGGGGCTGGGTCGTCGACAAGCTCGACGAGGTCACGACCGCGGACCTCGTCGAGCAGTTCCTCACCCAGGAGTACCTCGACGGCACGGGAGCGGCCTCGACCGGGACCGCCGGTTCGACGGTGCCCACGACCACCGCGGGCTCCCAGGGGGAGGGCATCCCCCGCGAGATCCTGGTGCCCGCCCTGCCGCCCGATGTCGAGGCGGTCACCGAACTGCTCGGCGCGGCCCGGGGTAGCCGCGTCGAGGTCCGCGTGCCCCGCCGTGGGGACAAGCGCACCCTGCTCGAAACGGTGGAGCGCAACGCCAAGCAGGCGTTCGCGCTGCACCGGACGAAGCGGGCCAGTGACCTCACCGCCCGCAGCCGTGCCCTCGCCGAGCTTCAGGAGGCCCTGGAGCTGCCCGACGCGCCGCTGCGCATCGAGTGCTTCGACGTCTCGAACACCCAGGGCACGAACGTCGTGGCGAGCATGGTCGTGTTCGAGGACGGCCTGCCGCGCAAGTCCGAGTACCGCAGGTTCGCGATCCGCGGCATCGCCGGTCGGGAGGGTGCCGGCCGGGAGGGCGCCGGCCGGGACAGGGCTGCCGGGGACGACGTGGCGAGCATGTACGAAACCATCCACCGGAGGTTCTCGCGCTACCTCGCCGAGCGGTCCCGCATTGGCGACATTGGCGACATCGCCGCCATCGGCGAGCTTGGCGACATCGCCGGCGCGCCGGGTGCCGCGCAGCCGATCGATCCGGGGACCGGGCGGCCGCGCCGGTTCGCCTACCCGCCGAACCTCGTCGTGGTGGACGGCGGGGCGCCCCAGGTGGCTGCGGCGGCCTGGGCGCTTGACGAGCTCGGCATCGACGCCGGCCCCGGCGGGGTGGCGCTGTGCGGGCTGGCGAAGCGGCTGGAGGAGGTCTGGCTGCCGGACACCGCGGACCCGGTCATCCTCCCGCGGACGTCCGAGGCGCTCTACCTGCTGCAACGGGTGCGCGACGAGGCGCACCGCTTCGCCATCGCCTACCACCGGCAGAAGCGGTCCACGGCCATGGTGGCCTCCGCCCTCGACGAGGTCCCCGGCCTGGGTGACACCCGGCGCAAGGCCCTGCTGCGCCACTTCGGTTCGGTGGCGAAGATACGGGCGGCGAGTGCCGAGCAGATCGCGCAGGTGCCCGGCATCGGCCCGCGGACGGCGGCGGCGATCGTCACCGCGCTGGCCCGGTCGGCGCCGGGCCGCGCCGACGCGCCCGCCCCCGTCGTCGACCCGCGCACCGGAGAGATTCTCGACACGGAGACCGTCTCATGACCACCCCGACCCTGGATCTGGCGATCATCACCGGGCTGTCCGGCGCCGGGCGCAGCACCGCGGCGAAGTGTCTGGAGGACCTGGGCTGGTTCGTCGTCGACAACCTTCCCCCGGAGCTGCTGTCCACCATGGCTGAGCTGGGCCGTCGTTCCGGTGGGGCAATCAGCCGCATCGCCGTCGTGGTGGACGTGCGGGGCCGGCCGTTTTTCTCTGACCTGCGCGCCGCGATCGCGGCGCTCGACGCGCGGGGCATGCATCCCCGGATGCTGTTCCTCGAGGCCAGCGACGACGCGTTGATCCGCCGGTTCGAGCACGTCCGCCGGCCGCATCCGCTGCAGCGCGACGAGCGGGTGGTCGACGGCATCGGCCGGGAACGGATTCTGCTCGCCGAGCTGCGCGGCGAGGCCGACCTGGTCCTCGACACCACCGACCTGAACGTCCACGAGTTGCGGTCGAAGATCGACGCCGCGTTCGGGCAGCCGAACGCCAACCGGCTCAACGCCACGGTGGTGTCGTTCGGGTACAAGTACGGACTTCCGCTGGATGCGGATCTCGTCGCCGACTGCCGGTTCCTGCCCAACCCGCACTGGGTGGAGGCGCTGCGCCCGTTCACCGGCCGCGATCCGCAGGTGCGCGACTATGTGCTGGCCCAGCCGGGAGCGCAGGACTTCCTCGACCAGTACTCGGCGCTGCTCCGCCTGGTCGGCGAGGGCTACGCCCGTGAGGGCAAGCGGTATCTCACGCTGGCCGTCGGGTGCACCGGCGGCAAGCACCGTAGCGTCGCGATCGCCGAGCAGCTCGGCATCCGGCTCGCCGCGGGCGGCGTGGGAGTCCGGGTGGTGCACCGTGACCTGGGACGGGAGTGAACCATCCGTGAACCTCAAGGGCGTAGCCGCGCGCTCCGACGGTCCGGACCGGGCACCGGCGGTCGTCGCCTTCGGCGGTGGCCACGGGCTCGCCGCCTCGCTCGCCGCGCTCCGGCAGATCACCCCGGCGCTTACCGCCGTGGTGACCGTCGGTGACGACGGTGGATCCTCCGGGCGGCTGCGCGCGGAGCTCGGCGCGCTGCCCATGGGCGATCTGCGAATGGCCCTGGCCGCGCTGGCCGGACCGGACGGATGGTCGACCACCTGGGCGGACGTGTTCCAGCACCGGTTCGGCGGCGACGGGCCGCTCGCCGGGCACGCGGTCGGCAACCTCGTGCTGACCGCGCTCGCCGAGCGCGCCGGATCACCGGTGGCCGCGCTCGACCTGGCCGCCACCCTCCTCGGCGTGCGGGGGCGGGTGCTGCCGTTGTCGACCAGGGGCATCGACATCGTCGCCGACGTCGTGGGGCTGGATCCGGCGGCGCCCACCGCCGAGGTCGAGGTGCGCGGGCAGGCCGCGGTGGCCACGACCGGTGGACGGGTCGCGGGTGTCCGGCTGTCGCCGGCGGCACCGCCGGCCTGTCCGGAGGCGGTGACCGCGGCGGCCGCGGCCGACTGGATCATCCTTGGACCGGGATCGCACTACACGAGCATGCTGCCGCATCTGCTGGTTCCTGAGATGAACCGGGCGATCGCGACGTCCCGGGCGAACCGGGTGATGGTGTTGAATCTGGCCGCCCAGCCGGGGGAGACCGAGGGATACACCCCCCAGGCCCATCTCCACTCCCTCGGCCGGCACGTTCCCGGCCTGCGGCTGGACGTGGTGATCGCTGATCCGACCGCCGTGCCCGACCCCGATCTGCTCGCCCGGGCGGCGGCGGACGTCGGTGCCCGGCTCCATCTGGCGCCGGTGCGGATCCCCGGCGCGCCCGTGCACGATCCGGTCCGGCTCGCCGCGGCCTTCCGTGCGGTGTTCGCGGGACTCCCGGAGGCGACCTGCCCGACGCCCGCGTCCCGGCGGCCGGTCACGCAGTACTCATCGTCCGGCGGACCGGTCCGCCGGACCCCATCCGGTGAAGCCAAGGAGTGATCGGTGTGGCGGCGATGACGGCCACCGTCAAGGACGAACTGAGCCGGCTGCGGGTCGCGAAGCCCTGTTGCCGGCGGGCCGAGATGGCGGCCCTGCTGCGCTTCGGTGGGGGGCTGCACATCGTCGGTGGTCGCATCGTGGTCGAGGCGGAACTCGATACTGGCGCGACCGCCCGCCGGTTGCGTCGTGAGGTCGCCGAGGTCTTCGGCTTCCCCTCGACGGTGGCCGTGCTGGCCGCCGGTGGGCTGCGCCGCTCGGTGCGCTACATCGTGCGCGTCGAGCGAGACGGCGAGCAGCTCGCGCGGTCCACCGGCCTGCTCGACCAGCGTGGCCGTCCGGTGCGCGGGCTGCCGCCGCAGGTGGTCACGGGCTCCGCCTGTGACGCCGCGGCGGCCTGGCGGGGCGCGTTCCTCGCCCACGGTTCGCTGACCGAGCCGGGTCGGTCCTGCTCGCTGGAGGTGACCTCGCCTGGTCCAGAGGCCGCGCTCGCCCTGGTCGGCGCGGCGCGTCGGCTGGGGGTCCAGGCCAAAAGCCGGGACGTGCGCGGCGTCGATCGCGTCGTCATCCGCGACGGCGACGCGATCGGCGCGCTGCTGACCAGGATCGGTGCGCACGACAGCCTGCTCGCCTGGGAGGAACGGCGGATGCGCCGGGAGGTCCGGGCGACCGCCAACCGGCTGGCGAACTTCGACGACGCCAACCTGCGCCGCTCCGCCCGGGCCGCGGTGGCCGCCGGCGCCCGGGTGCAGGCCGCGATGCGCATCCTCGGTGACGACGCCCCGGAGCACCTGCTGGCGGCCGGCCGGTTGCGCATCGAGCACGCGCAGGCCTCCCTGGAGGAGCTGGGCGCGCTCGCGGACCCGCCGCTGACCAAGGATGCGGTCGCCGGCCGGATCCGCCGGCTGCTGGCGCTCGCCGACAAGAGGGCCAACGCGCTCGGTATCCCCAACACCGAGGCGAGCGTCTCCCCGGATCTCCTTGAGAACGCCTGAGCAACAGCGGCCCAGGTCAGGCCCAGACATTTCATACCTGCAAGTCATACCCGCAAGTGGACTACTGGCCCAGTAGCACCATCGGGATCGGATGGCTCTTCGGGGCTCTTCGGGGTGGGGTCCGCCCCGTGGGACGCCCGCCTGGGCGGTTCGGCCGGCGTCAGCGCGGGTCCACGGGATCTGCCGGCCCCCGGCCCTGCGCGGAGGCGCACCGGCGGTGCGGCAGCGCAGCCATGTGATGGGATGTAGTTTCCGGGTGGGGCGTGCCCGCACCGTGTGAGGAGACCAACATCGCACGGTTCGGATTCCCGCCGATGATGTGCAAACTCGTTAGGCTCCTGCCTCGACAGCGCCACATGAACGAGAACGTCACAACCGAACGACGACGTCGCGATGGAACGACGGCGTGACTATCGAAACGACGAGACAAGACGGTAGGGAGTCCTGGACGTGGCTACGCGGGTGGGTGTCAACGGCTTCGGGCGAATCGGTCGTAACTTCTGGCGGGCGCTCGCGGTGAGCAACCGGAACGATCTTGAGATCGTCGCGGTCAACGACCTGACCGACAACAAGACTCTCGCGCATCTGCTCAAGTACGACACCACGCTGGGTACGCTGTCCGCTGCGGTCAGCGTCGTTGACGAGGGTATCCGCGTCGGTGACACCGTGATCAAGGTGCTGGCCGAGCGCGACCCGGCGGCGCTGCCCTGGGCCGATCTGGGCGTGGACGTCGTCATCGAGTCCACCGGCCGCTTCACCAAGGCGGCGGATGCGGGCAAGCACCTGCAGGCGGGTGCCAAGAAGGTCATCATCTCGGCGCCGGCCAAGGACGAGGACATCACTGTGGTGATAGGCGTGAACGACGACGCCTACGACCCGGCCAGGCACCACATCCTGTCCAACGCATCCTGCACGACGAACTGCGTCGCGCCGATGGCGAAGGTGCTCGACGAGGCCTTCGGTATCAGCCAGGGGCTGATGACCACCATCCACGCCTACACCAACGACCAGGTCATCCTGGACTTCCCGCACTCGGACCTGCGGCGGGCGCGGGCTGCGGCGCAGAACATCATCCCGACCACCACGGGTGCGGCGAAGGCCACCGCGCTGGTCCTGCCCCACCTCAAGGGCAAGCTCGACGGACTGGCGATGCGGGTGCCGGTCCTCGACGGCTCGGTCACCGACCTGGTGGCCACCCTGGACAAGAAGGCCAGCAAGGAAGAGGTCAACGCGGCGTTCAAGGCGGCGGCGGAGGGCCCGCTGAAGGGCTACCTTGTCTACACCGAGGACCCGATCGTCTCCTCTGACATCGTCAACACCCCGGCGTCCTGCACGTTTGACTCGCTGCTGACGATGTCCGCCGGCAATCAGGTGAAGGTCGTCGGCTGGTACGACAACGAGTGGGGCTACTCCAACCGGCTGGTCGACCTGACCGCGCTGGTCGCCGCGCGCCTCTAGGCCCGCGCGCCGCCGGCCGGCGAAACCCGTCGGGCGGCGCCGGTCCTCCCCGGCCGTTCCTCCCGACCGGGCCGGAGAGGATCCTCTCCGGCTCTTCCTCGACAATTTCTCTCCCCAATGGAGTAACGAAGCGTGAGGACGATCGACGACCTGCAGGTCGCCGGGCACCGAGTGCTGGTCCGCAGCGACCTGAACGTGCCACTGGATCGTTCCGGTGACACCCCGCGCATCACCGACGACGGCCGGGTCCGCGCCAGCGTCCCGACCATCTCCGCGCTGCTGGACCGGGGCGCCCGGGTGGTCGTGAGCTCGCACCTGGGCCGGCCGAAGGGCGAACCGGACCCGAAGTACTCCCTGGAGCCGGTGGCGGGTCGGCTCGCCGAGCTGCTGGGCCGGCCGGTGGCGTTCGCCGGCGACGGCAGCGGTGACATCGCCGGTGCGCATGCCCGCGAGGTGGTCGCCGGGCTCGGGGACGGCGAGGTGGCCCTGCTGGAGAACCTGCGCTTCGCAGCCGGGGAGACCAGCAAGGACGCGGCGATCCGCGCGGCCTTCGCCGACGAGCTGTCGGCGCTCGCCGAGTTCTACGTCGGGGACGCCTTCGGCGCGGTCCACCGGGCCCATGCCAGCGTCGCCGACGTCCCGAAGCGGCTGCCGCACGCCGCGGGTCGGCTCGTGCTTACCGAGCTGGAAGTGCTCCGCCGGCTCAGCAGCGACCCGGCGCGTCCCTACAGTGTCGTGCTCGGCGGGTCCAAGGTGTCCGACAAGCTCGGCGTGATCCGCGCGCTGCTGCCCAAGGTCGACGCGTTGCTCGTCGGCGGGGGGATGTGCTTCACCTTCCTGGCGGCGCTCGGTCACGGGGTCGGCGGGTCGCTGCTGGAGAGCGAGATGATCGAAACGTGCAAGGAGCTGCTCGCCGAGGGCGGGGAGCGGATCGTGCTGCCGACCGACGTCGTCGTCGCGGACAGGTTCGCCGCCGACGCGGACACCGCCGTCGTCGCGGCTGACGCCATCCCCGCCGGCTGGCTCGGGCTCGACACCGGCCCGGCGTCGACGGAGCTGTTCGCCGCGCGGCTGGCCGGAGCGGCCACGGTCTTCTGGAACGGGCCGATGGGCGTGTTCGAGCTCGCGCCGTTCGCCGCGGGCACCCGGGGGGTGGCCGAGGCGGTCGCCGCCGGCAAGGGGTTCTCCGTCGTGGGTGGCGGCGACTCCGCCGCGGCGGTCCGCACGCTCGGCATCCCGGAGGATGCCTTCAGCCACATCTCGACCGGCGGCGGCGCGAGCCTGGAATACCTGGAGGGCAAGACGCTGCCCGGGCTCGCGGCCCTCGATGTCTGATTTCCGCGGGACGTCCGGCCTCCGCGGGACGTCCGGCCTCCGCGGGACCTCCGGGGCCGGGGCCGGCTGATGGCCCTGCTGGGCCGGGGAAGATCTGAGCGAGGTTCCGACAGGGGATCCGGGAAGAACAGGGGATCCGGGAAGGACGAGGACGGCGTGGGCAAGGACAGGTCGGTGAAGGGCGCTGCCGGTTCAAAGGGCGCCGCCGGCGTCAAGGGCACCGGCCGACGGACGCTGGTAGCCGGCAACTGGAAGATGAACCTCAATCACCTCGAGGCGATCGCGCTGGTGCAGAAGATCGCCTTCGATCTCAAGCCCGCCGAGCTGGAGACCGTCGAGGTCGTTGTTCTCCCGCCGTTCACCGATCTGCGCAGCGTGCAGACCCTGGTGGACGGGGACAAGCTCGCCATCGCCTACGGGGGGCAGGACCTCTCCCCCTACGCGTCGGGTGCGCACACCGGTGACATCAGCGGGGCGATGCTGGCCAAGCTCGGCTGCGACTACGTCGTCGTCGGGCACTCCGAGCGCCGGGCCGACCACCACGAGGACGACGCGCTGGTGGCGGCCAAGGCGAAGGCGGCCTTCTCCGTGGGGCTCACCCCTATCCTGTGCGTGGGGGAGCCCGAGGAGATCCGGGCCGCCGGCACCCAGGTCGAGCACGTGCTGCGTCAGCTCGAGCGGTCGCTGGCTGGCATCACCGCCGAGCAGGCCGCGACGATCGTCATCGCCTACGAGCCGGTGTGGGCGATCGGCACTGGCCGCACCGCCTCCGCGCAGGACGCCCAGGACATGTGCGCGGCGGTCCGCGGCCAGCTGGCCAGGCAGTACGGCGATGAGATCGCCGCGGGGATCCGTGTCCTCTACGGCGGCTCGGTGAAGGCAGCGAACGCCGGCGAGCTGTTCACCATGCCGGACGTGGACGGCGGGCTGGTCGGCGGGGCGAGCCTGGTCGCCGAGGAGTTCGTCGGCATCGTGCGCAGCGGGCCGCCGGCCTGACGGCGGACGCGTCCGCGCACTCGCCCTGCCGCCGGCCGTCCCGGTGCCGGACCACCGGACCAGGCGAAGCACTGTCGGTGAGAGCGGATACTGTTGCGTGGCGACGTGTCCGGCCCGCCCGATCCCCTCAAGGCGTGCCGGTTCCACCCACGTTGCTGGAAGGCCGAGGAGGTGTGTAGGACGGTGGAACCGCCCTTGTCGGAGGTTCGGCCTGGGCACCGAGCGGCCTGCCACTTCCCCGAGGAGCGGGAGCTGGTCTAGATGACGATCGGTCTGTCGATCGCCCTGATTGTCGCAAGTATTCTGATGATCATGCTTGTGCTGTTGCACCGAGCCAAGGGAGGCGGGCTGTCCACCCTGTTCGGCGGCGGCGTGTCCTCGTCGCTGGGTGGGTCCTCGGTTGTGGAGAAGAACCTCGACCGGTTGACCATCGCTGTTGGGATCATCTGGTTCACCTGCATCGTCGGTCTCGGTCTGCTGCTGAAGAATTGAACGCCCAGTTCGGCCCGCGCCCTGGTCGCGGCCGCGGGAGTGGTCGCGGCCGTGGAGGCCGGCTGCCTCGCCTCGTGTCCGTGCTCGCCACGGTCCTGGCTGCCACGGTCCTGGCTGCCACGGTGACCGCCTGCAGCGGTGGCTCGGGGGACGGATCGCGTGAGCTCGCTGCCAGTCCCACCCCGGCGACGACCACCACGCCCCCTCCGTCCGGCAAGCCGGGCGGCACGCTGCGGATCGTCACCCAGTGGATGCCCAGTGGCGATCCGGGCTGGGCCGACCAGCCCGGCGAGCGGGCGGTCAGCCGGCTCGTGACCCGCCAGCTGTACAGCTATCCCTCCGACGAGGACACGACGAAGTCGACCATCCCGCGGCCGGACCTCGCCGTCGGCGCGCCGGTCGTCACCGAGAACGGGCTGGTCTACACGGTGCGGCTGCGTCCCGCGGCGCGCTGGGACACCCCCAACCAGCGCCGGATCACTGCCAACGACGTCGCCCGCGGCATCAAGCGACTGTGCACGCCCCCGAACCTGTCACCGCTGCGCGGCTACTTCACGGCGACCATCGTCGGATTCCGGGAGTTCTGTGCCCAGCTGGCGGCGACCCCGGTTGCCGACGCCGCGGCCTTCGTCGAGAGCAGCACCGTGGAGGGCATCGAGATCGTCGGCGACGACACGCTCGCGTTCCACCTACTGGCCCCGGTAAACGACTTCGTGGACGTGCTGGCGCTGCCGGCGGCCTCCCCGGTGCCGCTGGAGGCCCTGGCCTACCCGCCGGACTCGCTGGAGTACCTGCACAACCTGGTCTCGGCCGGGCCGTACCGGTTCACGGTCGCCCCCGGCGAGGGGTACCGGCTGTCGCGCAGCCCATCCTGGAGCGCGTCCTCGGACGGGATCCGCCGTGCCCTGCCCGACCATATAACGATCTTCGACGGCCTGAGTCCGGAGGCCATGCAGCAGGAGCTGGAGAGCGGCGACGCGGACATGTCGCTCGACGGGAAAATACCCGACAGCCGGGCCGTGGAGCTCGCCAGGGCGAACGACCCCCGTCTCGTGGTCGACGGGGTCGGGGTCACCCTGGCGCTCACCGTCGGGTTCAACGGGCCCTCCGCGGCCGCGCTGCGTGAGCTGTCGGTCCGCCGGGCGCTGCCCTACTGCATCGACCGGGTGAGCCTCGCGGCAGCGCTCGGCGGCCCCGAGTTCGCCGCTGCCGCCACCGGGTTGCTGCAGGAGACGATGACCGGCTACACCGACGCGGATCCCTTCCCGAGCCCGGCGGGACTCGGCGACGCGGCCCGTTGCCGGGAGGCGCTGAGCCACACCCCCGGCGGACCCGTCACGGCGCTGTCCCTGCTCACCACGGACAGCGCCACCGACGTGGCGGCCGCCGAGGCACTGCGGACCGCCTTCGCCCGTTCCGGTATCCGCCTCGACATCCGGATCCGGACCGGCGAGCGCTACCGCGCGGCAGCCGTCCACCCCACCGGGCAGTTCTGGGACCTGGCGCTCACCATTATCGCCCCGGACTGGTACGGCGACGCGGGCCGCACCGTCTTCCAGCCGTTGCTGGACGAGACGTGGGCCGGCCCCAGGCCGGCCGACGGCGGCTACCGGGATCCGGGCGCCCTGCATCTGCTCGTCACGGCGCTGCGGGCCACCAGCGAGGCGACCGCCGCGAACAACTGGGCCGACCTGGAGCACACGGTGGTCGGGCAGGTCGCGGTGATCCCGCTGGCCGTCGTGCACACCCCGCAGTTCCACAGCACGGACGTCACCGCGTTCACGATCGTGCCGTCGATCGGCACCGCCGATCCGACCGCGGTCTCGCTGGGGTCCGGATGACAGCCGACCTGCACACGCTCCTCCCACCGGGGGTAACGCCAGGGGTAACCAGGCGGGGGTGGCCGGTGCATCCATGGGTGGCTCTCGCGGCCTACACTCCCTCCAGGACGTACCCGGAGGAACATCCAGGGAAAAGCGCCGGGAACGTCAGGTTTACGAAACCGGGTACGAGGTTTCGCGGCACTCGAGGCCACGAAATCGGCAGGCACGGTTTCCGTGCTACCACCCATGGGACGAGACGAAGGAGCACGCGGGCCGTGGCAGGTGGCAACGCCATCCGGGGGAGCCGGGTCGGGGCAGGACCGATGGGAGAGGCGGAACGGGGCGAGACCGCGCCCCGGCAACGTATCTCCTTCTGGTGCGCTAACGCGCACGAGACGAGACCGTCGTTCGCTGCGGATGCGGCGATCCCCGACACATGGGATTGTCCGAGCTGTGGTTTTCCGGCGGGACGGGATCGGGACAACACCCCGGCCCCGCCGCGCACCGAGCCGTACAAGACCCATCTCGCCTACGTGCGGGAACGACGGAACGAAAAGGACGGCGAGGCGATCCTCGCCGAGGCGCTCGCCAAGCTTCGGGGCGCATCCTAGCCCGGCCCGGCCTGGCCCGACCCCGGCGGCGACCGTCGGCGCACGCGCGCCCCGCCCCCGCCCCCGCA
>NZ_CDXDOS010000009.1:4437-38163 GCF_978021245.1 Frankia sp. CoBUL1 | reverse complement strand
CTCCCGCTAGGAGCCGATGCCGGCGCCGGTGGGAGCGGTGGTCCCGACCGGCCCGGCGGGCGTGGGGACCTCGGCGCCGGCCGCCGCGAGCGTGGGCGCCGCGCCCGGTGCCGGCCGTGGGTGCCGGGAGCTCAGGGCGAGCCAGAGCCGCAGCGCGGCGACCCACATCACGGTCGCCCCGATCATGTGCAGGGTGACGAGGAGAGCGGGAACGCCGAGGAAGTACTGGGTGAATCCGATCGCGGCCTGCGCGAGGACGGTCCCGACCAGGGCGAGGGAGGTCCGCCTGGCCTCGTCGGGGGCCCCGGCGACGCGCACCGCGAACGCCATGGCCGCGGCGAGCCCGACCAGCAGCATCGCGCCGTCGGCGTGCAGTTGGGAGACGTTGACGAGGTCGAACCCGAAGCGGGCCGGATGATCGCTGTCACCGCTGTGCGGCCCGGCGCCGGTCACGACCGTGCCGAGGACGAGCACCCCCGCCGAGACGACCACCAGCAGGCGCGCCAGCCACTGCAGCGCGGGACCGACCTCCGGGGTCGGCGCACCCGCGTCCTGGCGGGCCCGGTGGTCCAGCAGGACCGCGTTCCACAGCAGGACCATGGAGAGCAGGAAATGGGCGGCGACGGTCGCCGGGTGCAGCTTCGTCAGGACGGTGATCCCGCCGAGCACGGCCTGCCCGAGGAAACCCACCCAGAGGCCGAAGGACAGCAGTCGAAGATCGCGCCGCCGTCCGCCCCGCAGGCGGAGCGCGACCAGCGGGGTGATCAGCGTCACGAGGCCGACCACCAGGCCGACGACCCGGTTGCCGAACTCGATCGCTCCGTGCAGGGCGTATTCCGAGTGCGGCACGAACGAGCCGTCCCCGCACTGCGGCCAGGTCGGGCAGCCGAGGCCGGAGCCGGTCAGGCGGACCACGCCACCACTCACCACGATCAGTGACAGCAAGACCACGTTGAGCGTGGTGAGGAGCCGGAAGGCGCGAAGGCTGATCAGCGGCAAACTCCGACGCTCTGTAGAAGCTGGCACGACTGCCATGGTAACGCCCTGTCCGGCGCAGGCCGCTCGGATCCTTCTCCGTTGGTCGGATGGTGCCTGCCGGTCGGATGGTGCCTGCCGGTCGGACGGTGCCCGGTGACCGGACGGTCGCGGTGTCGGCTCTCCTCCCTGTCGGCTCTACTCCCAACGGAAGGTGCGGGCGGCGAGCGCCAGACTCGCCACCGCCCAGGCCACGAGCACGATCAGGGGGCGTGCCCCCGGACCGTCGCCCTCTGCCAGGACGGCCCGCAGCCCGTCCGACAGCGCCGCGGTCGGCAGCGCCTCGGCGACCGCCCGCAGCCAGCCGGGAAGCTGCGACAGCGGGAACACCACCCCGCCGATCAGCAGCAGCACCAGGTAGACGCCGTTGGCGGCGGCGAGCGTCGCCTCGGCCCGCAGGGCTCCGGCCATCAGCAGGCCGAGCCCCGAGAACGCGGCTGTGCCCAGGACGAGTAGCGCCAGCACCGCCGGAACCCCGACCGGCCCGCCGGTCGGGTCCCAGCCCAGCGCGAATCCGACCGCCACCAGGAGCACCAGCTGGATGACCTCGACGGCGAGCACCGCCAACGTCTTGCCGGCGAGCAGGACCACGCGCGGCAGCGGGGTCGCCCCGAGGCGTTTGAGTACGCCGTAGGAGCGTTCGAAGCCCGTCGCGATCGCCTGCCCGGTGAAGGCGGTCGACATCACGGCCAGCGCGAGCACCCCGGGAACGAGGAAGTCCACCGGCCGCTCGGTGGAGCTCGGCAGCACGTCGACGGCGGTGAAGAAGGCCAGCAGACCGACCGGGATGATCAGGGTGAGCAGGACGGACTCGCCGCGCCGCAGGGTGAGTACCAGCTCGAGCCTGGTCTGTGCCGCCAGCATCCGGGCCCGCGACGCGGGCGCCGGAGCCGGGCGCAGATCGAGCAGCGGGACACCGGTCATGAGCGCAGCTCCGATCCGGTCATTTCCACGAAGACGTCCTCCAGCGTGCGTTGTTCGACCCGGAGATCCTCCGCCAGGATGCCGTTACCCGCGCACCAAGCGGTCACCGCGGCGAGCAGCTGCGGGTCGACCGTGCCCTGCACCAGGTAGTGCCCGGCCGGGCCCTCCCGCGCGGTGGTGCCGTCGGGCAGCGCGAGCAGCAGCCGGCCGAGATCCAGCCCGGCGGGGGCCCGGAAGCGCAGCTGCCCCTCGGCGCCGCCCCGGGTGAGCTCCGCGGGGGAGCCGACCGCCACCACCCTGCCGTGGTCGACGATGATCACCTGATCGGCGAGCCGTTCTGCCTCGTCCATGGCGTGGGTGGTCAGCACGACGGTGACCCCGGCCGTGCGCAGCTCCTCGACGAGCTCCCAGGTGTCCCGCCGGCCCTGGACGTCCAACCCGGCCGTCGGCTCGTCGAGGAAGACCAGCTCCGGGCGGCCGACCACGGCCATCGCCAGCGACAGCCGCTGCTGCTGGCCGCCGGAGAGCCGGCGGAACGGGGTACCGGCGGACCCGGTCAGCCCGAGCCGGTCCAACAGCGCCGCGGGATCCAGCGGGTGGCGGTAGTGCGAGGCGACGAGGCGCAGCATCTCGCCGGCGCGGGCGCCGGGATACATCCCCCCGGACTGCAGCATCACCCCGACCCGGGGGCGCAGGGCAACGGCGTCCGCCCAGGGGTCGAGCCCGAGGACCCGCACCTCGCCCGCGTCGGCGCGGCGGAATCCCTCGCAGATCTCCACGGTGGTTGTCTTGCCGGCGCCGTTCGGCCCGAGTAGCGCCGTGACCGTGCCGGTCGGGACGGTAAGTGACAGTTCGTCCAGGGCGCGTATCCGACCATCGGGCGTCGTCGGCGGTCGAGCGGCGTCGCCGGAAGGGACCGGCGGCGCCGGGGGCGCCTGGCGCACAGGGGGCGTAGGGGACGGCGTAGGGGACGTGGAGAACGCCGCGGGACCGCGCCCGGCCCGACCGGTGCGGGTCCGCCGCCCGGACCCGTGAGGACGACGACCGGAACGCGGGGAAGCGGACCGCGAGGAATACGTCTTCACGAGGTCCGTGACACTGACTGCCAGGATCTCGGCCACCTTGCGATCCTACGGACATCGCGGGTCGGGCGGAGGGCCGGTCCGCCCCGGCACGAGGCCTTCGGCCGGGTGGAACGGGCACCACCGGGCGGCCGCGCCCTGGTCCCGTTGCTAGCCCCGTTGCTGCGGCGGGCGGACGGGCAGCGCCCGGCGGCGCCCGCCGACCGCCACCGGCTCGCCTGGCTCCACCAGCGCTCCCCAGGCGCCCAGCCGCTCGTACAGCATCGCCGGTGTGGTGCTGTAGAGCCGGGACAACGACTGCAGGTCGGAGCGACGCAGCCGCAGGACGTCGCGTGAGCTGTCCGACCGCAGGACCTGCACGATGGCGATCCAGCGCCGTAGCGGCCCGGTGCGGGTCGGGGGCAGCTTGCGCAGCCGGCGCAGGTCGATGACCAGCGGTGGCAGATGGTCGGTCTCGCGGCGATCGGCGGCCGGCGGTACCAGCAGCGTCGCGGGAACGTCGTACAGCTCGGCGAGCTCGACCAGTCGATGCACGCGCAGGGTCCTAGAGCCTCGCTCATAGGCGCCCAGGGTCCCAGCAGTCCACCGGCCATGCGTGCGCTCCTGGACGTCCAGCAGCGACAAGCCACGCCGGTTGCGCGCCGCGCGAAGCCGGCGGCCGAGCTCCAGGGCGTAGTCCGCCTCGGTCACGGTCTCCGTCCGGGTCAGGGTCGACAGGAGACGCCAACCGCCCCCTGTGACAGATTGTCAGGCCCCGGTCCGTCTGGCAGCCGGTTCGACCAAGAAGCCGCGAGGGAACGTGGCCCTGGCGTGGTCCCGTGGTCGCGGGGCGCAATCCGGGAATCGCGAGAGTGTTTTTCCGGCCGCGTCGGCCCGGTCGGCCCGGTCGGCCCGGTCCCGGGCCCGGTCCACGGCGCGCAGCCATCGCCGGTAGGATCGGTCCCGCTCGGCCCGGGACAGCCGCGGCCGGTACCGTTCGGCGCTGCGCCGATGCCCGGCGAGCTCCTCACGGTCGGCGAAGAACCCGGTCGCGAGCCCCGCGAGGTAGGCCGAACCGAGCGCAGTCGTCTCGATGTTGTCCGGGACGCCGAGCAGATCGGCCTGGAACTGCATGAGCCAGCGGTTGCGGGCGGCCCCGCCGTCGGCCCGCAGCTCGCGCACGGGGAAGCCCGCGGCGCCCATCGCCTCGACGACGTCCCGGGTGCGGTAGGCGATGCCCTCGAGCACCGCGCGGACGACGTGCGCCCGGGTGGTCCCCCGGGTGATCCCGAGCAGTGCGCCGCGGGCGCGGGGATCCCAGTGGGGGGCGCCGAGGCCGGCGAGTGCCGGGACGAAGTAGACGCCGTCGTTGCCGGTCAGGGAGGCGGCCAGGCCGGCGGTCTCGGCGGCGTCCCGGATGATCCCCAGGGAGTCCCGCAGCCAGGCGATGGCGGCACCGGTGGACAGGACCGCCCCCTCCAGCGCGTACCGCACCGGTTCGCCGTCGAGCTGGAACGCCGCGGTCCGCAGCAGCGTCGACTGCGGTGCCGGCAGGGCCGAGCCGGTGTTCACCAGCACGAAGGAACCGGTGCCGTAGGTGTTCTTGGCCTGCCCGGGTTCGAAGCAGCCCTGGGCGAACAGAGCGGCCTGCTGGTCGCCGATCACGGCCGCCACCGGGATCCGCACGCCGAGGAAGGCATCCGGATCGGTCTCGGCGTAGATCCGCGAGCTCGGCGCGACGGCGGGCAGCACCTCGGCGGGAACGCCCAGCAGGTCGAGCATCTCCGGGGACCAGCTCGCGGCGGCGAGGTCGAGCAGCAGGGTGCGGGATGCGTTCGTGACGTCGGTGACGTGCGCGGCCCCGGCGGTCAGCTTCCAGACCAGCCAGGAATCGACGGTGCCGAAGGCGATCTCCCCCCGACCGGCGCGCCGGCGCAGCCCGGGGTCGTCGTCCAGAATCCAGCCGATCTTGGTGCCGGAGAAGTAGGGGTCGAGCACCAGCCCGGTGTGTTCCCCCACCGCACCCGCGTGCCCCTCGGCGGTGAGGCGTTCGCAGACCGCGGCCGTCCGCCGGTCCTGCCACCCGATGGCCGGGTGGACCGGGGCGGAGGTCCGCCGGTCCCACAGCACGGTGGTCTCGCGCTGGTTGGTGATGCCGAGGGCGGCGAGCTCCCCGGCCCGGCGACCGCAGCCGACCAGGGCCGCGGTGACGGTGTCGACGACGCTGCGCCAGAGCTCGTCCGGATCCTGCTCGACCCACCCCGGCCGGGGGAACCCGGGCCGGATCTCGGTGTAGCCGCGGCCGACGACCACCCCGTCCCGGTCGAGCAGGCAGACCATGGTCCCGGTGGTCCCCTGGTCGACCGCCGCCACCAGGGATCCGCGTGCCGGCACGCTCATCTCGTTCCTCCCGCCCACGGGTCCGCTGACGCATGGTTAAGGACGCATGGTAAGGACGCATGGTAGGGGAGCGATGCACGGTAAGGAGAGGGACGCGGGGGAGGAAAGAAGGGGTAGGTAAGGCGGACCCGGCGTGCCGGGAACGGCGGCTCAGCCGAGGTTGGACAGGTCGACGACGTCGCCGGGCGGGGTGCCGGTCGCGGGCGTCCCGTAATCGTCGAAGGTGATCTCGTTGGTGGAGCGGCCGGCGACGACCACCTTCAACGGATAGCCGGGCCCGGTGTTGGCCGCCCAGAAGGCTGTTCCGTCGGGGCCCGCGGCCCGGACGGCCTGGGTGCCGGCCAGCTTCTCGGTCCGCACCGGGCCGGACAGCCCGACGACGTAGCTGGTCAGCGACGCGGCGAGCCGGTCGAGGGTGAAGTAGCTGTACTTCGCGGCGTCGGCGGGGGCCAGGCGGACCCAGCGGTCGGCGAGGAGGTTCCCGGCCGCGGCGTCACCGGTCCCCTCGTAGTAGGCGCGGCCGCGGCGGACGTAGGTGTCGTCTTTGATCTTGAAGATCTGGGTCCGCTGACCGTACTCGTCAATGGTGCCGCGGGTGACCGTGCCGGACATCACCAGGTCGTAACCGGCGGGGGCGTCCGAGCGCGGGTCGGCCTCGGTGCCGACGACGTGGACGCCGGTCGCGGTGCGCAACGCCTGCAGGGTGCGCGTGCCGACCTCGCCGGCAGGCAGCTTCTCCAGCCCGTTGCTCTTCTCCCCGCCGCCACTGCAGGCCGTCGAGGCCGCGAGCAGGAAAGTCAGTCCGAGGGAGAGCAGCGCCCGCCGGACCCCGCCGCGCCACAGTTGTGATCGCATCCGCCCGTCGCCTCCCGCCTGGGATCGTCTCCGGGTCGGTGGCGGCCGGGCGCGACCGCGCGTCGCGACCGTCGGCCCGCTGGTGTGCCGACCTGGTGTGCCGACCTGGTGTGCCGACCTGGTGGGCGCGCAGGTATGGCAGTGGGCGCAAGTCTGGCATTCCGCCGCCTGCGGTCGCCGGTCGGGTACGGCCCGTGGGTATCCGTTGTGTGCTCACGTCCGGCGGATGTGATCTGCGTCATGGCTGTGGCGAAGATCGCCCCATTGGGCTGTAGTTCCGGCGACCCCAGTTCGACTGCGCCCAGGAAATAAGGCACACTGGCGTTGTGAAATACGACCACGACGGGACGAGCGGGACGGCGGACGGCCGTACCCGCGACCGGGTCGTGCGTCTGCTCCTGGAGGGCGGCTCGGCCACGGCGGCCGAGCTGTCCCGTCAGCTCGGGGTCTCCCCGGCGGCTATCCGCAGGCATCTCGATGCCATGGTCGCGGATGGCATCATCACGCCCACGGAGAGCCGGTCCCGGGGGCCGCGTGGCCGGGGACGCCCGGCCCGGCGTTACGCGCTCACCGAAGCCGGCCATCAGGCCGGTCCCAACGCCTACTCCGATCTCGCGGCCGGTGCGCTGCACTTCCTGGCCGAGGTGGGTGGCGCGAGCGCGGTCACCCAGTTCGCCGATACCCGCGCCGTCGACCTGGAGCGGCGGGTGCGCGAGGCGGTCGTGGCGGCGGAGCCGGCGGATCGCCCGGCGGCGCTCGCCGAGGCGATGACCGCCGCCGGGTACACCGCCAGCGTCTCCGAACTGCCCACCGGTCTGCAGATCTGCCAGCATCACTGCCCGGTCCAGTTCGTCGCGGAGCGCTTCCCGGCGTTGTGCGACGCTGAGACCGCGGTGCTGGCCCGCGTGCTCGGCACCCACGTGCAGCGCCTGGCGACGATCGCGCATGGCGACGGCGTCTGCACGACCCACATCCCCGCGGGTCACCCGCCCGCGGATCACGCTGCCGTGAGCCACACCGCCGCGGATCATCCGCCCGCGGGCACGGCGCCCGGCACGGCTTCGCGTGCCCGGTCCGATCGGAACGGGTCCGATCAGAGCGGGTCCGGGAAGGACGGCTCCGCTCGGGTGCTGCCCGATTCCGCCGTGGCCGGATCCGGCCCGGCTCGGCCCGCGTCCCTGGCCTGTCCACCATCCTCGTCTTCGGAGGGTTTCGCCCTATGACCACCTCTGCCGAGACCGCCCTGGAAGGCCTTGGTTCCTATCGGTTCGGATGGGCTGACACCGACGCCTACGCCGCCGACGTGGAGCGCGGCCTGTCCGAGGCGGTTGTCCGCGGCATCTCGGCCAAGAAGTCCGAGCCGTCGTGGATGACCGACCTGCGCCTCAAGGGGCTGCGGCTGTTCGAGCGCAAGCCTATGCCGACCTGGGGTGCCGACCTGTCGGGCATCGACTTCGACAACATCAAGTACTTCGTCCGCTCCACCGAGAAGCAGGCCGAGGAGTGGGAGGACCTACCCGAGGACATCCGGGCGACCTACGACCGGCTCGGCATTCCCGAGGCGGAGAAGCAGCGCCTCATTGCCGGGGTCGCCGCCCAGTACGAGTCCGAGGTCGTCTACCACAAGATCCGGGAGGACCTCGAGGAGCAGGGTGTCGTCTTCCTGGACACCGACTCCGGACTGCGTGAGCATCCGGAGCTGTTCCAGGAGTACTTCGGTTCGGTGATCCCGGTCGGGGACAACAAGTTCGCCGCGCTGAACACGGCGGTGTGGTCGGGCGGATCCTTCATCTACGTGCCGCCGGGCGTGCAGGTCGAGATCCCGCTGCAGGCCTACTTCCGGATCAACACCGAGAACATGGGCCAGTTCGAGCGGACGCTGATCATCGTCGACGAGGGCGCCTACGTGCACTACATCGAGGGCTGCACGGCGCCGGTCTACTCCTCGGACTCGTTGCACTCGGCGGTCGTCGAAATCGTCGTGAAGAAGAACGCGCGCTGCCGGTACACGACCATCCAGAACTGGTCGAACAACGTCTACAACCTGGTCACCAAGCGCGCCGCCTGCCACGAGGGCGGCACCATGGAGTGGATCGACGGCAACATCGGTTCCAAGGTGACGATGAAGTACCCGGCCGTGTGGCTGCTCGGCGAGCACGCCAAGGGCGAGGTGCTCTCCATCGCCTTCGCCGGTGCCGGTCAGCACCAGGACGCGGGCGCGAAGATGGTGCACGCCGCGCCCCGCACCTCCTCGACGATCGTCTCCAAGTCGGTGGCCCGCGGCGGCGGGCGGACGTCCTACCGCGGGCTCGTCCAGATCAACGAGGGCTCGTCGGCCTCCCGCTCGACGGTCAAGTGCGACGCGTTGCTCGTCGACACGGTGAGCCGCTCGGACACCTACCCCTACGTTGACGTGCGCGAGGACGACGCCTCCATCGGGCACGAGGCGAGCGTCTCCAAGGTCGGCGAGGACCAGCTGTTCTACCTGATGAGCCGGGGTCTGTCCGAGGAGGAGGCGATGGCGATGGTCGTGCGCGGCTTCGTCGAGCCGATCGCCCGGGAGCTGCCCATGGAGTACGCCCTCGAGCTCAACCGCCTCATCGAGCTGCAGATGGAAGGTGCGGTCGGCTGATGGTCGTCATCGACGCCACCGGTCGGCCCCCGGCCGCCTCCGGTGCCGTACCCCGTCCCGTACGGTCCCGTAACCCGCTCGACCACGCCGTGCCCACCGGACGCGAGGAGGCGTGGCGGTTCACCCCGCTGCGCCGGCTGCGCGGACTGCCGACCGGCCCCGAGGCCGACGGCAAGGTCTCCGTGTCGGTCACCGCGCCCGCGGGGGTCGAGGTGGAGCAGCTCGCCGCCGCCGACGCCCGGATCGGTCGGGTGCTGACCCCGGCCGACCGGGTGGCCGCCTTCGCCCTGACCCGGTCGGCGGGCGCGCTCGCCGTCACCGTCCCGGCCGAGGCCGCGCTCACCGAGCCGGTGGTCGTGCACCTGCATGGTGAGAGCCCCAGGTCCCCGGCCGGGTTCGTCGCGACGAGCGGCGACGGCGGGCGGCGCGGCTCCCCGGGCGGGGTGGCCTACGGTCACGTCCTCGTCGAAGTGGGCCCGTTCGCGTCCGCCACCGTGGTGCTCGACCACACCGGCAGCGCCACCTACGCCGGCAACGTCGAGGTGTACGTGGGGCACGGCGCCTCGCTCACCTTCATCACCCTGCAGGACTGGGACGACGACGCCGTGCACCTCGGCGCGCACGCCTACTCGCTGGGGCGCGACGCTCGGCTGCGCTCGTTCACCATCACCCTCGGCGGTGACCTGGTGCGGCTCAACCCGACCGTGGACTACCGCGGGCCCGGCGGCGACGCCGAGCTCTACGGCGTGTTCTTCACCGACGCCGGCCAGCACCAGGAGCACCGGCTGCTCGTCACGCACGAGCCGCGTTCCTGCCGCAGCCGGGTCACCTACAAGGGCGCGCTGCGCGGGGACGCCGCCCACGCGGTGTGGATCGGCGACGTCCTCATCGGCGCCGACGCCGTGGGCACGGACACCTACGAGCTCAACCGCAATCTCGTGCTCACCGACGGCGCGCGGGCCGACTCGGTCCCGAACCTGGAGATCCTCACCGGTGAGGTCGCCGGTGCCGGTCACGCCAGTGCCACCGGCCGGTTCGATGACGAGGCGCTGTTCTACCTGCAGTCGCGGGGGATCTCGCCCGAGGAGGCCCGCCGGCTCGTGGTGCACGGTTTCTTCGCCGAGATCATCGACCGGATCGGCGTGCCGGAGCTGCGGGAACGCATCATGATCAAGATCGTCGGCGAGCTGTCGGCCGACCTCCCGGACGAGGCTGCGGAGCCGTCGTCGGCGGAGTTGTCGGTGGAGGTGGGCGGATGACGACCGCGACCGGCGGTTCTGCCGCGGGCAGCTCCTCGGTCGCCCCGCGGTGGCACCGGGTGTGTGCCGCCGCGGACCTCGCCGAGGGCACCGCGATCGGCACCGAGATCGAGGGTGTGCCGGTGTGCGTGGTGCGGTCGGGCGGGGCGGTCTACGCCGTGCGTGACGAGTGCTCGCACGCCGACGTGATGCTCTCCCAGGGCGAGGCCGAGGACGGCAAGATCGAGTGTTGGCTGCACGGGTCCCAGTTCGACCTGGCCAGCGGCGTCCCGCTGAGCCTGCCGGCGATTGAGCCGGTGCCCACGTACGCAGTGACCATCGACGGCGACGACGTGCTCGTCGACGTCACACATTCGAACCCGGAACGAGGGTGACGGCAGCGGTGTCCACACTGGAGATCCGCAATCTGCATGTCTCGGTGGAGACGGACGGCGAGGGCACGCGCGAGATCCTGCGCGGGGTGGACCTGACCGTCCGCAAGGGCGAGACGCACGCGATTATGGGGCCGAACGGGTCGGGCAAGTCGACGCTGTCCTATTCGATCGCGGGCCATCCCAAGTACACGGTCACCGAGGGCAGCATCACGCTCGACGGCGAGGACGTCCTCGCGATGAGCGTCGACGCCCGGGCCCGGGCCGGGATCTTCCTGGCGATGCAGTACCCGGTGGAGATCCCCGGGGTCTCGGTGTCGAACTTCCTGCGCTCCTCGGTCACGGCCGTGCGCGGCGAGGCGCCGAAGCTGCGGACCTGGGTCAAGGAGGTCAAGACCTCCATGGCCGCGCTCGAGATGGACCCGGCGTTCGCCGAGCGCAACGTCAACGAGGGCTTCTCCGGCGGCGAGAAGAAGCGCCACGAGATCCTGCAGATGGCGTTGCTCAAGCCGAAGATCGCCGTGCTGGACGAGACCGACTCCGGCCTCGACGTCGACGCGCTGCGCATCGTCTCCGCAGGTATCGAGTCGGTGCGGGCCAAGGGGGAGACGGGCATCCTGCTCATCACCCACTACACCCGCATCCTGCGCTACATCCGTCCCAAGTTCGTCCACGTCATGGCGGCGGGGCGGATCGTCGACGAGGGCGGCCCGGAACTGGCCGCCGTGCTGGAGGAGTCCGGCTACGACCGCTACGTCAAGGGTGGCGGTGCGGCCACGCCGGCCGGCGTGGGAGTGGCGTCATGACGCTGACCGACGCGGCCGTGCGCCCGGGGTCCGGACCCCGGCTCGTCGGCGGGTTCGACGTCGAGCAGGTCCGCCGGGACTTCCCGGTCCTAGCCCGCACGGTGCACGGCGACCGGCCGCTGGTCTACCTCGACAGCGCCGCCACCTCGCAGAAGCCGCTAGCGGTGCTCGACGCCGAGCGGACCTACTACGAGCTGCACAACGCCAACGTGCACCGCGGCATCCACGTGCTGGCCGAGGAGGCCACCGGGCTGTATGAGGCCTCCCGGGACAAAGTCGCCGCCTTCATCGGGGCTGGCGACCGCCGGGAGGTGGTGTTCACCAAGAACTCCTCGGAGGCGCTGAACCTCGTCGCCTACGCGATGAGCAACGCCGGGGCCGCCGGCGCCGAGGCGGAGCGGTTCCGGGTCGGCCCGGGTGACGAGATCGTCGTCACCGAGATGGAGCATCACTCCAATCTCGTGCCGTGGCAGATGCTGGCCCGGCGCACCGGGGCGACGCTGCGCTGGATCGGGCTGACCGACGACGGCCGGCTCGACCTGAGCAACCTCGATTCGATTATCACCGAGCGGGCGAAGGTCGTCGCCTTCGTCCACCAGTCGAACATTCTCGGCACGATCAACCCGGTCGCGCAGGTGGTGGCGCGGGCCCGCGAGGTCGGCGCGCTGACCGTGCTCGACGGCTCCCAGTCGGTGCCGCACAACCCGGTCGACGTCACCGAGCTCGGGGTGGACTTCCTGGCCTTCACCGGGCACAAGATGTGCGCGCCCACCGGGGTCGGGGTGCTCTGGGGACGCTACGAGCTGCTCGAGGTCATGCCGCCCTTCCTCGGCGGCGGCGAGATGATCGAGCTTGTCACCATGGAGGGCTCGACCTACGCGGCGCCGCCGCACCGGTTCGAGGCCGGCACCCCGATGATTGCCCAGGTGGTCGGGCTCGGCGCGGCCGTCGACTACCTGACCGCGCTCGGCATGCCGGCCGTCGCCGAGCACGAGCACGCGGTGACGGCCTACGCGCTGGACGCCTTCGCCGAGGTGCCGGGGTTGCGGATCATCGGTCCGCCGACGGCGGACGCCCGCGGCGGGGCGATCTCCTTCGTGCTGCACGAGGACGACGGCCGGCCGATCCATCCCCACGACGTCGGACAGATCCTCGACGAGCGCGGCATCGCCGTGCGGGTCGGGCACCACTGCGCCCGGCCGGTCTGCCTGCGGTTCGGGGTACCTGCGACGACCCGCGCGTCGTTCCACCTCTACACGACGACCGGCGAGATCGACGCCCTGGTGGAAGGACTGCACGGGGTCCGGAGGTTCTTTCTGAGGTGAAACTCGACTCCATGTACCAGGAGATCATCCTGGACCACTACCGCAACCCGCTCCACCGGGGGCTGCGGGATCCCTTCGATGCCGAAGTGCACCACGTCAACCCGACCTGCGGCGACGAGGTGACCCTGCGGGTGAAGGTCTCGGACGGGGTCGTCGAGGACGTCTCCTACGAGAGCGAGGGCTGTTCGATCAGTCAGGCGTCGGCGAGCGTCATGAGCGACCTCGTGATCGGCAAGTCGGTCGACGCGGCGCTGAAGCTCGAACGCGAGTTCCTGGCGCTGATGCAGTCGCGGGGCACCATCGAGGGTGACGAGGACGTGCTGGAGGACGCCGTGGCGTTCGCCGGCGTCTCCAAGTACCCCGCCCGGGTGAAATGTGCCCTGCTGTCCTGGATGGCGTGGAAGGACGCGACCGCCAAGGCGATGGATCCGAGCGTTGCCGTCGCCGGCGCATCCACCTCTGTCGCGTACCCCCGCGTCGCCCCCCTCGACGTACCCGAGCAGGAGAAGCCATGAGCGAGACGGTGACCGAGACGCGCTCGGCCGCGACGGGAGAAACCGCCGAGGCGGCGGATCAGCCCGCCGGGGTCCCGAAGCCGGTGCTGGACCCGGACCCGACGGGACCGGGCGCCCCGCCGGAGCTCGCCAGCTTCGAGGACATCGAGGAGGCGATGCGCGACGTCGTCGACCCGGAACTCGGCATCAACGTCGTCGACCTCGGCCTCGTCTACGGCATCCACGTCGCCGACGACAACACCGTCACCCTCGACATGACGCTGACCTCGGCGGCCTGCCCGCTCACCGACGTCATCGAGGACCAGACCCGCTCCGCCCTGGTCGACGGCCCGGACGGGCTGGCCGCGGACGTGACCATCAACTGGGTCTGGATGCCGCCGTGGGGGCCGGACAAGATCACCGACGACGGTCGCGAGCAGCTGCGCGCGCTCGGCTTCAACGTCTGACGGCCCCCGGCCCACCGGATGAACAACCGGTGGGGTTCGCGCAACGTACGGCTGGCTACCCAGCAACCACCGCTCACTCCGCCCGTATCCGCCCGCCAGGCTTGTAGGGTCGGAACCAGGCGATCGGCGTCGTCATCGGCCCATTTCGGCGGGCTTCCCGCCTCGTGGCGTGGTGTCCGGCCCCGCCGGTCGTTCGGAGATCGAGCCGGAAGACGGGAGCCTGTCTGTGCCGAGCCCGCGGGTCCTCGGTCTGGTGCTGGCCGGGGGTGCCGGACGGCGGCTGGCGCCGCTGACCGCGGACCGGGCGAAGCCCGCCGTCCCCTTCGGCGGGCTGTACCGCCTGATCGACTTCGTGCTGTCCAACCTGGTGAACGCGGGCTACCTGCGCATCGCGGTCCTGACCCAGTACAAGAGCCACAGTCTCGACCGGCACATCACGACGACATGGCGGATGAGCAACCTGCTCGGCAACTACGTCACGCCGGTGCCTGCGCAGCAGCGGCTGGGGCCGCGATGGTTCGCTGGCAGCGCCGACGCCATCCACCAGTCGCTGAACCTCGTCTACGACGACGCCCCGGACATCGTCGTGGTCTTCGGCGCGGACCATGTGTACCGGATGGACCCGCGGCAGATGGTCGCCCAGCATCTCGACAGCGGAGCCGGCGTCACCGTCGCCGGGCTGCGGGTACCGAGATCCGAGGGCAGGGCGTTCGGGGTCATCCAGACGGCCGCACGATCGAGGCGTTCCTGGAGAAGCCCGCCGATCCGCCGGGTCTGCCGGGTAGCCCCGAGGAGACGTTCGCCTCGATGGGTAACTACGTCTTCTCGACGGACGTGCTGATCGACGCCCTGCGCAAGGACGCCGCGGACGAGGACAGCGTCCACGACATGGGCGGGAACGTCATCCCGATGCTCGTGGCCCAGCGGGCGGCGGCGGTGTACGACTTCGCCGGCAACGTCGTCCCGGGCACGACGGTGCGTGACCGCGGCTACTGGCGCGACGTCGGCACCGTCGACTCGTACTTCGAGGCGCAGATGGATCTGTGCGCGCTCGACCCGGTGTTCAACCTCTACAACCGGGAGTGGCCGATCCTCACCAGCATCCCCTCGCTGCCACCGGCGAAGTTCGTGCACGACGGCCAGCAGCGCACCAGCACGGCCGTGAACAGCATCGTCAGCAATGGAGTCATCATCTCCGGGGGCACGGTGCGCTCGTCGGTGCTGTCCCCGGGAGTGCGGGTGAGTTCCTGGGCCGAGGTCGACCACACGGTGCTCATGGACAACGTGCTCGTCGGCCGGGGGGCCGTCGTCCGCGACGCCATCCTGGACAAGAACGTGCACGTGCCGGCGGGCGCCCAGGTCGGGGTGGACAAGGACCGGGACCGCGCCCGCGGCTACACCGTGAGCGAGCAGGGCATCACCGTCGTCGGCAAGGGCGTCACGATCGCCGACTGAACCGGCCGCCATCCGCCCGCACCCGTCCCGTCACGGCACCGTTGGGAGAGACCGCACATGCGCGTCGCCATGCTCACCCGGGAGTACCCCCCGGACGTCTACGGCGGGGCGGGTGTGCACGTCGAGTACCTGAGCCGGGAGCTCGCCCGGCTGGTCGACCTCACCGTCCACCGCAAGGGGCCGGCGCCGGGCGGCGGGTCGGCGGGCGGCGGGCCCGCGGGTGCGGCGCCGTCGACCGGCGCCGTCGGCCGACCGGTGGTCGAGAGGGCGGGTGCCCCGGGGGTCGCCGCGGTCGCGGCGCACCGGGGCTGGGCCGCGCTCGCCGACGCGAACGACGCGCTGCGGACCGTGTCGATGGACCTGTCCATGGCCGCCGCGGCGGTCGGCGCGGACGTGATCCACTCGCACACCTGGTACGCGAATCTCGGTGGCCATCTCGCCGCGCTGCTCGGCGGCGTCCCGCACGTGATGACCTCGCACTCGCTGGAGCCCCGGCGTCCCTGGAAGGCCGAGCAGCTGGGCGGGGGCTACCGGGTGTCGTCCTGGTGCGAGCGGGTCGCGATCGAGTCGGCGGCCGTCGCGGTCAGCGCGGGCATGCGGGCGGACATCCTCGATGCCTACCCGGCGGTCGATCCGGCCCGTGTGCACGTCATCCGCAATGGCATCGACACCGACGAGTACCGTCCGGACACCGCGACCGACGTGCTGGAACGCCACGGGGTGGATCCGGCCCGGCCAACGATGATCTTCGTGGGGCGGATTACCCGGCAGAAGGGGCTGCCGGTGCTGCTGCGGGCGGCGGCGACGATTGACCCCCGGGCGCAGCTCGTGCTCTGTGCCGGGGCCCCGGACACCCCTGCGCTGCTCACGGAGATCACCGACCTGGTCGAGGGCCTGCGCGCCGGCCGCGACGGCGTGGTCTGGCTGCCCGGGATGCTGACGAAGCCGGAGGTGATCCAGCTGCTCAGCCATGCCACCGTGTTCGTCTGCCCGTCGGTCTACGAGCCGCTCGGCATCGTCAACCTGGAGGCGATGGCGTGCGGCACCGCGGTCGTCGCCTCCCGGGTCGGTGGCATTCCCGAGGTCGTCGACGACGGCGTCACCGGTCTGCTGGTGCCGCCCGGCGACCCCGGCGCGCTGGCCGGGGCCGTCAACGAGGTGCTCGCGGACCCGGTCCGGGCGGCCGCGATGGGCCATGCGGGCCGGGACCGGGCCGTCACCGAGTTCGGCTGGGCGGCGATCGCCGAGCGCACCGCGCGGCTGTACGCATCGCTGACCGGCGGCTGACGCCTCAGCTCGGCTGGAGCCGTCAGCTTGTCCAGGCCGTTTCGGAGACCGGGGAGCGACCGAGCAGCGGACGCCACCAGGCTTCGTTCTCCTTGTACCAAGCGATGGTCGACCGCACGCCCTCGGCGAAGTCGATCAACGGCGTCCAGCCCAGCTCGGTCCGCAGCTTGGTGGAGTCCAGCAGGTAGCGGCGGTCGTGCGAGGGGCGGTCGGGCACGATCGTCTTCAACGACGCGGGCAGGCCGAGCTCGGCGAGCACCGTGTCGGCGATCGTCTCGATGTCCGCCTCGACGCCGGATCCGACGTGGTAGGTCTCGCCGAGCCGCCCGCGGTCCAGAACCGCGTCGATCGCCCGGCAGTGGTCCATCACGTGCAGCCACTCGCGCCGGTTCGTGGTGGAGGCGTACATCGGGAGCGACTCGCCCTGCAGCGCCCGGGTCACGAACAGGGGGATGACCTTCTCCGGGAACTGGTAGGGACCGTAGTTGTTCGAGCAGTTGGTGATCGTCACGGGGAGGTTGTAGGTGAAGCCGTAGGCGCGTACGGCGTGGTCCCCGCCGGCCTTCGCCGCGTTGTAGGGCGTGCGGGGGAGGTAGGGGGAGTCCTCGGTGAAGGCACCGGGGTCGTTGAGGTCCATGTCGCCGTAGACCTCGCAGGTGGAGATCTGGTGGAAGCGGGCCACCCCGACCGTGCGGGCCGCCTCAAGCAGGGCCTGGGTACCCATCACGTTCGTCGCGAAGAACTCGCCGGGACGGATGATCGCCAGGCTGTTGTGCGACTCGGCGGCGAAGTTCACCACCACGTCCACGGAGTGCTCCCGCAGCACCGACTCGACGAGCTCCTGGTCACGGATGTCGCCGTGGACGAACGTGACGCGGTCCGCGACGTCGGCGAGGTTCTCCCGGCAGCCGGCGTAGGTCAGGGCGTCGAGCGCCACGACCGCGTCCTCCGGATGCCGCGTCCGCCAGTAGCGGACGAAGTTCGATCCGATGAACCCGGCGGCTCCGGTCACGAGGAGCGTCGACATGGTGTGCCTTTCGATCGGTGCGCCTGCGCGGCGACGCATGCGGCTGGGCGGTGGACGGACGTCGCCCATGTTCTCGTGGCGGGCGGGCAGCGGCCTGGCCGGCGCGCGGCCACCCGGACGACGGCGGGTGACCGTGGGCGCACGGGGCACCTTACGCTCTGGCGCGTGGCGGACCTGTTCGAGGGTTATCCGGCGGCCACGGCGCCCGATGGCTTCCGTACTCTTGAGGTGATGAGCATCGTCGTATCGTGATCGTCGCGCGCCCGACCGTGCCGTCCCTGGTGGGCACGGTGCGCGGTCTACCCCGTGCCCGACCTACCCCGTGCCCGACCTCGGTCGTCCCGGTTCGCCGTGCTCTGGTGGGGTCCCCGCCGTTGTCCGTGTCAACCCGACGTCGCCGGTGTAACGCTCTGACGCTCGCCCGGCGTTGTCTGGAAGCCCGAAAGAGGCCCTACCTCGATGATCATTGTGTCCGAGCTCGAACTGCGTGCCGGAGCCCGCACTCTGATCGAGCCCGTATCCTTCCGGGTGCAGCCGAACGACCGGATCGGTCTCGTCGGGCGCAACGGGGCCGGCAAGACAACGTTGCTGAAGGTGCTTGCCCGGGAGGGGCTGCCGTTCGCCGGCACCGTCGACATTCGGGGTGAGATGGGTTACCTCCCCCAGGACCCGCGTACCGGCGATCTGGCCGACACCGCCCGTGACCGGGTGCTGTCGGCGCGCGGTCTCGACGTTCTCCTGCGCGAGATGGAGAAGCTACAGCTGGAGATGGCCGAGCTGGTCGACGCCACGGCGCGGGACGCGGCGATCCGCCGCTACGGCAGCCTGGAGGAGCGATTCGGGACGCTCGGCGGTTATGCCGCCGAGGCGGAGGCTGCCCGGATCTGCTCGTCGCTGGGCCTGGCCGACCGGGTGCTCGCCCAGCCCATCGGCACCCTGTCCGGTGGGCAGCGGCGGCGGGTCGAACTCGCCCGCATCCTGTTCGCCGGGTCCGGCAACGCCGACGCGACCCTGCTGCTCGACGAGCCGACGAACCACCTCGACGCCGACTCGATCGGGTGGCTGCGGGACTTCCTGCGCGCCCACACGGGCGGCCTGATCGTGGTGAGCCACGACGTCGACCTGCTCGACAAGTGCGTGAACAAGGTCTTCCACCTCGACGCCAACCGGGCCACCCTCGACGTCTACAACGTGAACTGGAAGACCTACCTCAACCAGCGCGAGCTGGACGAGCGCCGCCGTCGCCGGGAACGCGCCAATGCCGAGAAGAAGATTGACTCGCTGAAGGCGCAGGCCGACAAGATGCGCGCCAAGGCGACCAAGGCGCGGGCCGCCCATCAGATGGACCGGCGGGCCGAGCGGCTCGCGGCCGGGCTCGCCGAGGCGCGCGTCGCCGACCGGGTGGCCAAGCTGCGCTTCCCGGACCCGGCTCCGTGCGGCCGCACGCCGCTGACCGCCACCGGACTGTCGAAGTCCTACGGCTCGCTGGAGGTGTTCACCGGTGTGGACCTCGCGATCGACCGCGGCTCGCGGGTCGTGGTCCTCGGGCTGAACGGTGCCGGCAAGACCACGCTGCTACGCATCCTGGCGGGCCAGGAGGCGCCCGACGTCGGCCAGGTGCATCCCGGTCACGGTCTGCGTCTTGGGTACTACGCGCAGGAACACGAGACGCTGGACACCAGCCGCTCGGTGCTGGACAACATGCGGGCCGCCGCGCCGGGGACGTCGGACGTGGAGCTGCGTCGCATCCTGGGCGCGTTCCTGTTCAGCGGAGACAGCGTGGAGCAGCGAGCCGAGACCCTGTCCGGCGGCGAGAAGACCCGCCTCGCGCTCGCCGGACTGGTCTGCAGCTCTGCCAACGTTCTCCTGCTCGATGAGCCGACGAACAACCTCGACCCCGCCTCGCGCGACGAGGTGCTTGCCGCGCTCGCCACGTACCGGGGCTCGGTCGTCCTGGTCACCCACGACCCGGGGGCCGTCGAGGCCCTCGACCCGCAGAAGGTCCTGATGCTGCCGGACGGGGTC
The DNA here is from genome assembly GCF_978021245.1 of Frankia sp. CoBUL1. NCBI lineage: Bacteria > Bacillati > Actinomycetota > Actinomycetes > Frankiales > Frankiaceae > Frankia > Frankia sp. CoBUL1. Next base: position 18,740 of record NZ_CDXDOS010000009.1, on the reverse strand, counting down.
GAGGACAACTGGTCACCCGATCTGGCCGAGCTCATCACCCTGGCCTGAGCAGGGACCCTGCGCCGGGAACCGAACGGAGAACCTTTGTGAGTACGCAGGGCGGCACCAAGGCGGTCATGGCGGCACTGGCCGCCAATCTGGGTATCGCGCTGGCGAAGTTCGTCGCGTTCCTGGTCACTCAGTCGTCGTCGATGCTGGCCGAGTCCATCCACTCGGTGGCCGACTCCGGCAACCAGGGCCTGCTCCTGCTCGGCCAGAAACGTTCCGTCCAGCCGCCGGACGAGGAGCATCCCTTCGGGTACGGGCGGGCGCGTTACATCGCCGGTTTCCTGGTCGGGATCGTGTTGTTCAGCGTCGGCGGGCTGTTCTCGGTGTATGAGGGCGTCGAGAAGCTGCGCCATCCGCATGAGCTGGAGAGCGGGCTGGTCGCGGTCGTCGTCCTGCTGATCGCGGTGCTGCTGGAGTCGTACTCCTTCGCGACCGCCATGCGCGAGTCGAAGAAGACGAAGGGCGACCGGTCCTGGTGGCGGTTTATTCGGGAGGCGCGGGCCCCGGAACTGCCCATCGTCCTGCTGGAGGACCTGGCAGCCGAGCTGGGGCTGATCTTCGCGTTGCTCGGGGTCGGACTGACCTTGGCACTAGACGACCCGACCTGGGACGGCGCGGGAACGCTGGCCATCGGAGTGCTCCTGCTGATCGTGACCGTCATCGTGGCGACCGAGGCGTACGGCATGCTGGTGGGCGAGGCCGCCGCCCCGGCAATGGTCGCCACCATCCGCCGCACGCTCGCCGCCGCCCCGGGCGTCGCCACGGTCATCCACCTGCGCACGCTGCACCTCGGGCCGGACGAGCTGCTCGTCGCAGCCAAGATCGGTATCGGGGCGGAACTGGCGATGCCCGAGGTGGCCGCCACCATCAACGGCGCGGAGGCGGCGCTGCGGGCCGCGGTGGCGGTTCCGCTGCGCATCTTCCTCGAGCCCGACATCCTCCGCGACGAGCCGGGTCGACGACGGGATCCGTCAGCCGGTGCCGCCGGCGAGGCAGAGCCGCAGCGCGAGCGCGCTCAGGGCGCCGAGGGACATCAGTACCACCGGCAGGTTTCCCGCCCGTAGCTTGTCCCCAGGCAGTTCCGGTCGGGGACGGGGCGCCACCGCGGCCACCAGCAACCAGGGGAAAACCGGCAGCCAGGACTCTTCGACGTCGCCCTCGGCCAGTCCGAGGACCGTCGCGAACAGCATCGTCGCGCCGGCCCCCACCAGCAGCGGCCAGCCCGGGGTCAGCCGCAGGCGGCGCGCCGCCCGGACGAGAACCGGTCCGCCGACGAGGACGACCACGGTCAGATCCACGGCGATCCAGGCCAGCGTGCCGGCGAGCCCCGGCCGTGGCGCGCTCGCCAGGGCCAGCCCGTCGGGCCAGGAGAAACCCCACGCGTAGAAGAGCCACAGCGGCAGAAGCGCACCCAGGCCGGTCATGACGTTGAGGATGGGGCGACGGCGGACGAAGTAGGCCGCCGCGACCGCCACGCCAAGCCAGACCGAGGCGTAGCCGAACAGCCCCGCGAGGCCGAGCAGCAGCCCGCTTGCCAGCGCCCACCACATCGAGCGCCGACCCGGTTCGCATCCGACCACCCCCACCGCGACGGCCAGGGTGGCCAGGGTGGCCGTGACGGCGTCCGGGGACGCCGCCATCCATCCGCTCCACGGGGCCAGGACGAGGACGGGGACCAGGCGCCGGGCGGCCGTCTCATGGCACAACGAGCGCACCGCGATCGAGACGGCGGGGACGACCAGCGTGCCCAGGGCGGTGAACAGCATCCCGATCGCGACCGCGCCGTGCATCCCCACCCTGGTGAGCACCCAGACGGTCAGGACGAGGCCCGGAGGATGGGTCGGCAGGACGGCCGTGGTCCCCGCCGCGGCGTGCGTGGTGGTCGCGGTGTAGGAGGCGAGGAAGCCGAGCGGATCGTCACCGACGGCTTTCGCCGCCGCCAGGAGATCCGCCGGGATGCGAAGATCCGCCGTGATCTCCCCGGGTGCGACCAGCGCGAGCGTGCCGCTCCACGCCAGCGATCCGACGTAGCCCAGGACGAGCAGGACGGTCCAGGGCAGCCTGTTCGTCGGGCCGGTCGCCATGGCCGGGGTGTTCGGGGTGTTCGGGGTGTTCGGGGTGGCCGCCGGGGGGATGGTCGAGGCCCACCAGGCGGTGAGGGCAACCACGACCACGGCGATCGCGAGCGGGACCAGGACGAGGGAATCGAGACGGGGAGCCCATCCGCCGCGCAGCGGCGGGTCACCGATGCCCAGATCAAGGTCGCCGGCGGAGACGAGGAACATACCGACGAGACCGCAGGCCACCAGGATGAGCCACAGCGCCGCCTCGCTGGCCTCGGTATGCCCGGCGGACCCAGCCCAGGGCCGGGACAGGCCGCCACGCGGTCCGGGCGACCGGCTGGAGGCGGCGACAGCGGTCGGGCCGGAGGCGCCGTCCGTCGCGCTCACCGGTCCGTACCGAGGCAGACCGCGTAGCTGGGCACCTTCGGTGCCGACCAGGAGATCATTACGTCACCGACCACCACTGCACGGTAACGAGTCCGGTTCGCTCCCAGCGCCGCAGTTGCTTCCGATCCGGATGCCGGAGGTGCCGGCGGGGGTGCGACGAGCCGTCCGCGGTCTCGCCGGATCGGGCCTTGGCACGGGAGCGGGCCGGCCCCGACGAGGTGGCCAACCGGTGTCGGATGTGAGGAATCAGTCGAATCGATCGGCCGCGTTCGCGGTCCGTCGGCTCGCTCTGTACAGTGATCGACTGATGGTCGTACCTGCAGCGTTGCATCGAGAGAAGATCTCGATCGCGAAGATGACGATGTTCGTGGCGACGCGCCGATGCTGTTGTCGGGCCGCGTACCGGGGATTGGGGACACTGGTCTCGGTAGCACTGTCGGCCATGCGCGCCTGCTGTGCCAGCGGGTGGGTGCGACCCGTGCCATCGCTGGTGACCGCCGGCATGGAGGAAGGAACGCGAGGGCACGGTCATGCACCGGCGTCGCGTGTGATGGATCACATCTGCTTCGAGTGGCGCGTTTACTCAAGCTGAGTGAAGATCGGTTCGCAGATCATCGAACACGGAGGGGGCCACGTTGGCCGAGCTCAGGAAAGGAACCCGGATCACCGGCGCCGAGCGGGACAAGCTTGCCGCCGAACTTCGGAAGAAGTACGAAGGTGGGCAGAGCATCCGCCTGCTCGCCGAGTCCTCTGGTCGTTCGTACGGGTTCGTCCACCGGATCCTCTCGGAGTCCGGTACGACCCTGCGCGGCCGGGGTGGTGCGACCCGGGGCACCAAGAAGAAAAGCGCCTGAATCATGGCGGTCCCCGCCGCCGCTGTAGCGGCGGCGGCGGCCGGGCTGCGCGTGCGGGTCGCCGGGCCTCTCGTCACGATCGGGATGACGGACCTCGGTGATACCGGCGGGGCCGGCTCGTTCCCGGCTCTCGCGTCGGCGCTGGCCGGCGAACTGCGTCGGTTGACCGGTGAGGTCCGGGTCCTGGTTGTCCGGATGGGTCATCGCCCCCCGCCGGCCGCTGACCTCACCGACCCCGCACCCCGGGTGGGCGAGGGAGGACCTGCGGACGCCGTGGGGCGGCTGTCCCCGGCTGCGGGCTATCGCGCGTGGCGCGACGCGATGGGGCGGGTCTCCGACCGGTCCGACCTGATCAGTGTGGCCGTCGTGGACACGACGGTCGGCGACCTCGGTCTCGCGGTGACGGTCGCCTGTGACCTGCGGGTCCTCGCCGCGGATGCGCGCTTCCGGCTGACCTGGGCGCGTGACGGCCTCCTGCCCGCGGCCGGTGCCATGGGTCCGCTGGTCGAGCTCCTCGGATACGCGAATGCCCTGGACCTCTGCCTGACCGGCCGCGAGCTCGCCGCCGACGAAGCGGCCAGGATCGGGCTGGCCCAGCGAGTCCTGCCGCGTGAGCTGCTGGACGAGCAGGTCGGCGTGCTGGTCGCGGCGCTCCTCGCGGTTCCCCGCGATATCGCGGCCGAGGTGAAGGCGCTGATGCACGGCGCGCGGCGTTCCCGTCCCGCCACCCGCTCCGGCCGTCTCGACGAGCGGGCCGAGGACGAGGCCTGGGAACGCGTCGTCATCGCCCGCTCCGCTGCCGGTGACGACCCCGCGGCGGGGTGAGCGGCAGCCAGCACGCCCGACGGGCCGCATCCGCTGCGGGAATGCCCGTCCGCAATTCCTGCTTACCTCGTTACACACCAAGCACCGCCGCCAGGGAGGGCTGATGCGACCGGGAACGGACGGTTGGTCCACGATGCGTACCTTCCAACAGGACCGTTCGGTCACCCGGACCTCGCTACGGCCTGGCACCCTGCGCAGGATCGTCGCCTTCGCCCGCCCCCATCGGCGGCAGCTCGCCTACTTTCTCGCGCTCATCGTGCTCAGCTCGGCTGTCGGTGCGGTTGTTCCGATGATCTTCAAGGCGATCATCGACGACGGCATCGTGCGCCACCGGGTGGGGTTCGTGCAGGCGCTCGCCGCGGTCGTCGCGGGCCTGGCGTTCCTGGACGCCGGTCTGTCGCTCGCGCAGCGCTGGTTCTCGGCCCGGATCGGCGAGGGTCTGATCTACGAGATGCGCAGCCAGGTGTTCCGGCGCGTGCAGTGCCAGCCACTCGCCTTCTTCACCCGGACCCAGACCGGGGCGCTCATCAGCCGGTTGAACAACGACGTGCTCGGCGCGCAGTCGGCGTTCACCAACACGCTGTCGTCGGTGCTGTCGAATATTCTGTCCGCCGGATTCGTGCTCGCCGCGATGCTGGTGCTGTCCTGGCGGATCACCCTCGTTTCGCTCGTGTTGCTGCCGGTATTCATTATTCCGGCCCGCTTGTTCGCGCCCCGCCTGGCCAGGCTGACCCGGGAGAGCTACGGGTTGAACGCCGAGATGAACACGACGATGACGGAACGATTCAACGTGTCCGGAGCGATGCTCGCGCAACTGTATGGTTCGGCAGAACGGGAGGACGAGAACTTCCGTGTTCGGGCCGGGCGGGTGCGTGACATCGGGGTGACCCAGGCCATGTACGGCCGCATATTCTTCGTCTCGCTCACCCTGGTCGCCTCGCTCGCGACCGCGATCGTCTATGGTATAGGCGGTCGGTTCGCTGCCCAGGGCAGCCTGGAGGTCGGTACCCTGGTCGCGCTCACGGCCTACCTCGGACGACTCTACGGGCCGCTCACCCAGCTCTCCAACGTGCACGTCGACGTCATGACGGCGCTGGTGTCCTTCGAGCGGGTCTTCGAGGTGCTCGATTTGGAGCCGGCGATCGCCGACCGGCCGGGCGCTGTCGATCTGCCGGCCGGCGCGGCGACCATCGAGTTCGATCATGTCGGTTTCCGTTATCCGGCCGCCGACGAGGTCTCCCTGGCGTCGCTGGAGTCGGTCGCCGTACTCGACCCGCGGGTGCCCACGCCGGTGCTGCACGATGTCACCTTCCGGGTCGAGCCGGGGCAGGTGATCGCGTTGGTCGGCCCGTCCGGAGCGGGCAAGACGACGATCAGCCAGCTCGTTCCGCGCATGTACGACGTGCGGTCGGGGTCGGTACGCATCGGCGGGCACGACGTCCGCGATCTCACCCTTCGGTCCCTGCGGTTCGCTGTCGGTGTGGTCACCCAGGACGCGCATCTGTTCCACGACACCATCCGCGCGAACCTGGCCTTCGCTCGGGTGGACGCCTCGGACGAGCAGATGTGGACCGCTCTGGACGCGGCGCGGATCGGGCCGCTCGTGCGCTCCCTGCCGGACGGCCTGGACACGGTCGTCGGTGACCGGGGCTACCGCCTGTCCGGCGGGGAGAAGCAGCGGCTGGCCATCGCCCGGCTGCTGCTGCGCGAACCGGGCATCGTCGTGCTGGACGAGGCCACCGCGCACCTCGACAGCGAGTCCGAGGCCGGCGTGCAGCAGGCGCTGACCGCCGCGCTGGTGGGACGGACATCCCTGGTCATCGCGCACCGGCTGTCCACGGTGCGCGACGCCGACCGCATTCTGGTGGTCGACGACGGGCGGATCGTGCAGAGCGGGACCCATGAGGAGCTGCTGGCCCGCGGCGGGCTCTATGCCGAGTTGTACCGGACCCAGTTCGCCCCGGTCACGCCCGTCGGTGCTGGTGCGGGGTGGGCCGAAGGGGCCAGTGCCCCACCGGTCGGGGTCTGACTCCTGGGCCACATCCGGGCGCGCCACGTTCGGGCGGCCGGCGTCGCGCCGACCCGACAGGTGGGCGGCGACCGGCCGTGGTCCGCAGCCGGTCGCGGACCACGGCCGCCCGTCATGGCCTAAGATCCGGGCTCGGCCGAACGAAGCGCTGCGGCCGTGGGGGAGCTCTCGCCGGCCGCGCTGCCGGCGTGCACCTCCGAGGCGACGACGCTGGTCTCGGCGGGAGCCATGACGTCGGCGACGGCGATGTCGATGTCGCCGGACGGCTGGCGGTGGATGGCGGGATTTTGTTTCATATCGGCTCCGGGGGGACTCGATCGTGCCCTACCGACTTCCGCATCCGAGGAAGCGGATCCCAGGAACGTCCGGCGCCCTTGCCGTCTTTCCCGTATCACACGCGTCAACCGACAGGAGTGTGGCGCGGACGATATGAACGGTACGCCGCCGCGCGACCACGTGCAGCATATAACGGATACGCCTGATCTGACTACTTCTCGGGCCGCCGCGCGCGCCTCCCGGTGGCCCCCGTGTGCAATGACCGACGATCAGTACTTAGGCTCTGGGTGTGCCCCGTAGAGCCAAGATTGTTTGTACCCTCGGCCCCGCGACCAGCTCGCCAGAGAAGGTCCGGGCCCTCGTCGACGCGGGAATGGACATTGCCCGACTGAACTTCTCCCACGGAACACACGAACAGCATGCCGTCACTTACGCGCGGGTGCGCGAGGCCGCGGAGGCGGCCGGCCGCAGCGTCGGCACGCTCGCCGACCTCCAGGGACCGAAAATCCGGCTGGGGAACTTCGCCGACGGCGGGGTCACCCTGCTGCCCGGTCAGCGGTTCACCGTCACGATCCGTGATGTTCCCGGCGATCAGCATCAGGTCGGCACGACCTACCCGGGCCTGCCGGGCGACGTCGCGGCCGGGGATCGCGTCCTGGTCGACGACGGCCGCCTGGTCCTGCAGATTGACGGGGTGACTGACACCGACGTCCACACCACGGTCGTTGTCGGCGGGCCGGTGAGCGACCACAAGGGGATGAACATTCCCAACGCCGCGCTCACCGTCCCGGCGCTCACCGAGAAGGACGCCGCTGACCTGCGGTTCGCTCTCAACCTCGGGGTGGACATGGTCGCACTGTCCTTCGTCCGGAGCGCCGTGGACGCCGCGGCGGTGCATGCGATCATGGATGAGGTGGGGATCCGGGTTCCGGTCCACGCCAAGATCGAGAAGCCGCAGGCGGTCGCCGAGCTCGACGAGATCATCGAGGCGTTCGACGGTCTGATGATCGCCCGTGGCGATCTCGGGGTCGAGCTGCCGCTCGAGGACGTGCCGCTCGTGCAGAAGCGCGCCGTCAGCCAGGCCCGGGAGCGGGCCAAGCCGGTGATCGTCGCGACCCAGGTGCTCGAGTCCATGGTCAGCGCGCCGCGGCCGACCCGTGCCGAGGCCAGTGACTGCGCCAACGCCGTCCTGGACGGCGCTGACGCGATCATGCTGTCGGCGGAGACGAGCGTCGGTGCCTACCCCATCGAGGCCACGGCCACCATGGCGCGCATCATCGAGACCGCCGAGGCCGACCTCGGCCGGATACCGCCCCTGCGGACCGAACCGCGCACGCTCGGTGGGGCACTCGCCCAGGCCGCCGCGTCGGTAGGAGCCGCGGTCGGCGCCCGTTACCTCGTGGCCCACACCCTCAGTGGTGACACGGCCCGGCGACTCGCCCGGTACCGTACCGAGGTCCCGGTGCTGGCCTTCACGCCGATTCCGGCTGTTCGCAACCAGATGGCGCTCTTCTGGGGCGTGGAAACCTTCCTCGTGCCGTTCGCGGACAGCACGGACGAGATGGTCCGCCAGGTCGACAGCGCCCTCTTCCATATTGGCCGATGCAAGCCGGGTGAACTGGTGGTCGTCGTCGCCGGGACGCCGCCGGGCGTGGCCGGCATGACCAACATGATGCGGGTCCATCGCATCGGGGAGGCCATCTGACCCCACCGTCTGGCGTCAGCGTCGCATCCCTGATCTTTGATCCCTGACCGAGAACTGGCATACCTCGAGCACCCCGAGCCGCGCCGACGCCGAGTCCGCCGGTCACCGGCGGCCCGCCGGCGCGGCCCCCGTTGTGCCGTTGCCGTTCTGGCACATGTCAGGCGTGGACCGATGACTGTCATGATGAGGCCCAGCTGGGCCTAGGCGGACAAGCTGGGGGCGTGGTACGGCCCGGGCCCGGCCGCCTCCGGTCCGTACCGGGTCGGCCGGCGGCCTGTTGCATACGGTGTATGTCAGGAAGTGGTGGGATGGCCGAGCAGGGAAGTGGGACGGACGGTCAGGCGTCCGACGCCCGGTCGACGAACGGCGACGCCGCGGCCAATCCCGAAACCGGAGTACCCCGGACCGGGCAGAGCGGTGGGACCACGGAGAAGACCGCACCGCGCCCGGGGGCCGGGAGGAACGCGGCCGCCACGTCCGCCCGTGCGCCGAATCCGACCTCCTCCCAGGGCGGACGAGCAGCGAGTGCGAGTTCGGCTGATGCGGATCCGGCCGGCCGGAGCGGTGCGGAGCGGGCCGGAAGCCCGCAGAGCACGACAAAGACAGAGAATCTCGGAAAGCCGGGAAACCCCGGAAAGCCGGGAAACCCCGGGAGCGCGGGGAGCGCGGTTGCCGCCCCGCGGCAGGGTACCGGCCGTATCCCGCCGACGTCGGTTCCACCCTTGGGAGGAGCTTCACCGGCGCGGTCCGTGGGCGGCGGGCAGCGGTCGGTGCCGCCGGCTCCCGCCCGGCCAGCCGCGGCGGACACCCCGGAATCATCGAAGCGGTCGACGCCACCGAAGACCGGCACACCCGGCCAGTCCGGTTCCGGCCAGCCTGCTTCCGGCCAGGGGCGCGGCGCCGTCCGACGGCCCCCGGCTTCGTGGCCTGGGCCGCCCGTCTCACCCCCGCCCACCCCGGCGGCGGCGTCACCGGCCGCGAGCCGTTCGGGTAGTCCCGCGGCACCGCCTCCCCCGAGCCGCACGGGGAATCCGGTCAGTTCGGCCGGAACCGCGCGTTCGACGCCCGGCCGTACGAGTGCCTCCCCAACGCCGGCACCGACACCGATGCCGACACCGCCCCGACCCGCGTGGTTCGAGCGCGAAGTCTCAAGGACCTCCGCCGGTTCCGGTGCCAGGGTGCCACCCGTTCCCGGCGTTGAGGAGGGTCCTCGGCCGCGAGGAGTGCCGGCGCCCGTTCCCGTCCGGGATCATCGAGAACCTGGAAGGGACCCCCTGGAGGCCCCGGCTGGGCGTCGGACGGCCGCCCGTACCGACGGGGATGACCATGTACTCGATCATGATCGTGGTCGTCCACGGGCGTCGCGTTCCGCCGACCCGCGGACCATGCGGGTGCGCCGACAGCTCAGGCCCGATCTCAAGCCGGATCCGATGCCCTCCGGCACGAGGGACGAGGCGTGGCCCCTACCGGTCTCCGGCGCGGGGCAGGGCGGCGAGCCGGTGACCGATGCCTATTCCTACCCCGCCTCCTACCCTGACCAGGCCTTCGACCGCCGACTGCACGCGCATCCCGGGCGGAACCGGGGCGCGGGTGACGACCATGACCTGCAGGATCAGGAACGGCGTACGGACCCGGGGCCGCGGCCGGTTGTCCCGCGTCCGCAGGCCTTGCCCGAGACGCATCGTCCGTCGAGGCCGTCCGAACAGCCAAGGCCGTCCGAACAGCCGACGCCGTCCGCTTTCCCACCGGCCACCGCGCCCCGGCCGGTCGTCCCGCCCCGGCCGGTCGCCGCACTGATGGTGGTGCTGGCGGCCGTCGGCGCCGGCATCGGTTCCGTCCTGCCGTGGAGCGAGATGTCCAGCGGCGACGAGACACGTACGTTCAGCGGTCTCGTGGTTGGAGACGGGCGCACCATCGGTGTCCTGGCGGTCATACTCGGTGCCATCGGGGTGGGACGGTTGGTGCGTCGGCCGCTTGCCGGTGCGATCGATGTCGCCCTCGCCCGAATCATCGCAGTTCTGATCGTGATCATCACCGCTCTGGACCGGGTCTACGGGCCGCCGACCCTCGCATCGTTCCGCGCGATTTCCGCGGATGCAATCTCGATCCGTCCACAGGCAGGGATCGCGGTGTGCCTCGGCGCCGGCCTCCTCGCCCTGATCGGGGCGATGCTGCTCCAGCCGAGGACGAAGCCCCCTCGAAGATGACCTGTCCGCATCGATCCGGTCTCGGCGGTCGTGCTTCGAAGTCCTTCCGCTGACCCCTTGACGGGGGACAACGGATTCGGTGGATGTGGGTCATGACCGAATCGTCATTGTCCGCGAGGATGTTCCTGGTCAAGGAGACACGGGGGAGGCAAGGGGACACAGGGAGGACAGGCCGCCGGGCCAGGGGATGTCCGCCGAGGTGTTCCGTTCCTTGATCGGGCGCGCGCTCTCCCGCTGTGCGGGGGGTGGCGCGAGGGCGCGCGCCGGGTCCACCTCCTCGTGATCACTCTGGTGGCGCGGTCAGGCCGTTCCCTCGGCACCGGGGTTGAGATGACCGTCTTCCACCGCGAGTTTGTAGAGGTCGACCTTGGTGCTCGCGTCCCGCCCGGCCTTGCGGTATTTCGACCGGACCCGATCGATGTACTGCTTCGCCGTTTCCGGGGAGACGTTCATCTTGTGGGCAACCGTCTTCATGGGCATTCCGGTCGCATAGAGACGCAGTGCTTCTACCTCTTTGGGCGACAGATCCGGTTTGTCCGTAGCGTCATCGGTGAGCAGCAGGAATGCCAGCTGCGGCGAGATCCACCCCGTTCCCGCGGCGGCGGCGCGGATCGCGGTGGCCAGATCCTCGATGTCGTCGGTCTTCGGGACGAAGCCCGACGCGCCGGCGCGCATCGCGTCGCGAACCGTCGCGGGAGCCGCCGCGGCGCTGAAAACCACGACCGCGCGGTCCACCGCGAGCAGCCGCTGGATGTTATGGGGCGGCGCGGTGCCATCGCCGAGATCGAGATCGAGCAGGATCACCTGGGCGCCGCGCCCCGGGCCGGCCAGCAGGGCTTCGATGGAGTGGGCGGTGCCGATCAGCCTGAAGTCCTCGACGCCGTGAAGGAGGTCCGCGAGGCCGCGAAGCACGATCGGGTGATCGTCTACTGCCGCCACGGTGATGGCGCCAGGTACTGCGGGTACTGTGGTTCCGTTCGCTACGCTCATGCTGGTCCAGTCGTTCTCCCGGACTTGCCGGCCACGAGGCGACAGACCTCGTCAGGCCGTACGGGCGTTGGTGCCCGCTGGCGGAGCGTGGGGGCGCCACCGATCGCTGGGTGCGTCGGGGACACCGCATCCAGCGACGCCAACCATTTCAGCAGATCCCCACCGGGTGGCTGGTGGAGCATGGGGAGGGCCCAGCGTGGCGAGCGTCACGAGGGACACGTCCATCAGAAGACGATCGTAGATCGTCGGCCGTCCACGCCCGAGCGCGGCTCGGACGTGCTAGCGGCTCGCGGCGAGTTCGTCGGCGTCGGCGCAGGCAATGGGTGCTACGCCAGCGGCGTGCCTGGAGCCAGGCAGACCGTGCTGTGCGCACGACCCCGGCAGCGGGCGCCGACGACGGCTAGCTCGTCCAGTCCTCCCAGCTCAGGCCGGTGACCCGGCTGAACTCCGAGGTGTTCGCCGTAACGACTGTCAGCCCGCGCCGCAGTGCCTGCCCGGCGATCAACAGATCGTAGGCGCCAATCGGCGTCCCGGCCTTCCCCAGGGCGGCGCGCACCTCGCCGGCAGCACGGGCATCCTCGTCATCGAAGTCAAGCAGGTCCAGGTCACCGGAGAGCAGTATCCGCAGGCGCTCGGTGTTCTCCGGCACCTGAGCGCTCTTCGCCACGCCGTACCACAGCTCGAACAGGACGACCGACGAGAGCGCGAGATAATCCTCTGACGCTTCCGCCTCCCGGTACCGTTCCCGCACGCCGACGGGCTTGTTCCGCAGCAGTGCGACCACAGTGCTGGTGTCCAGGAGGCAGTTCACCCGAAGAAGTCCTCCCCGGCGGGCGTCGGCGGCTGGTTCCTGCCGTCCTCGAACAGCGGCACGTCCACGAAACGGTCCAGCTCGGCGAACCAGGCGTCGACATCGGACGCGATCGGCTCCAGCAGCACGCCGTCTCCCATGTGCCGGACGCGCACCCGGTCACCGGGCAGCCGAAACTCCTTCGGGAGCCGCACTGCCTGGCTTCTGCCGTGCATGAAGAGCCTCGCGATCGCCGTGTCCGCCACAACGCCTCCCGCACATGATAGCTATCGATAGTATATACCAGGTGTCTGCTGCCGACTCGGTCAGATGGCGGTAGCGCGGGCACGCTGTGGCATGAGGCGGCGGTGCTGGCGGCACGTACGAGGGCGGCGACAGCCGAAGACGCGCTGGCTGGTCGGCCTGCGGGCAGGTGGCCGCCGGGGCGTCAACGATCGTAGGCGATGCGTTCGAGCCCCATGGCCAGCCTTTCGAACTCCGCCGGATCGGTATAGACGTGCGCGCTCGCGCGGAGGACCGGCCCGGTGAGATCCCGGGAGCGCTCCACGGGGATGGCACTGGTGAGCACCCGGTCCTCTCGGTAGAGCCGGTCCCGGACGGCCACCGGATCGGTGCCGGGGGGCGGTTGCATGGTGATGATGCCGCACGGTGAATCTGGGTCCTCGCGCACCCGCCAGCCGCCGGCCCCGTCGAGAAGGCGTCTTCCCTGACCGGCCAGCCGCGCGATGCGGGCGAAGACAAGTGACGGGCCGGAATCCGTCAGTTCCGTGACGGCCTGCCCCAGGCCGATGCGGGACACGGTCGCCGCCTCGCCTATCCCGAGCCGGGCCAGTCCGGGGAGAGGAACCGGACGGTCGTTGCGGTCGAAGCGTGCGCTGTGCAGGCTCGGCACGGCGATATCAAGAAGATCGACGCTGCCTTTCCGGACGGCGAGAAATCCTGCTCCTCGTGGCCCGCAGAGCCATTTTCTCGACGTTCCGATATAGGCGCTGGCCGCGGTCTGGCGCACCTCGACCTGGCCGAGGGACTGCGCCACGTCGAGTACCAGGGGGACGCCTTCGGCCGCGCAGCGCGCACCGATCGCGGCTGCCGGCTGAACGATGCCCCGTTGGCTTGGCACCTGCGGAAACACCACGAGGTCGAGGTCGACGAGACCGATGCGCCCGGGTGCGTCGGCGCAGGCTACTCCGGCCCGGTCGAGCGTCTCGACGTCGATGACCCCGGTCTCGTCGACGGGAAGATCGACCAGCGAGACCGCGGTGCGCAGCGCCCGGGCGGCGAGTACGAGCATGTTGGACCCGTACTCGCTTGGTACCACGCCGATCCTCGCCCCGGCGGGGAGCCGCCAGGCCATCAGCAAGCTGGCGAAAGCCGCGCTCGCCGAATGGTGGAAGCTCAGGTCATCAGCGTCGAGTCCCGGGCCCATCAGGCTGACGAGCCTGGCCCGCGTGGCGTGGAGCCCGCTGCCTGCCTCCACCTCGGCGGCGTACGCGCCGAGTGCGCTCTCGCGCTCCAGGTACGCGGCCTCGGCCGCGATCGTGGCCCGACTGGGGCGGGCCGCACCGGCCGAGTCGAGATGAACCACCGACGACGGTGACCGGGCCGCACGCCAGCGGTGGAAGAGCCGGAGCTGCTCGGGATCTTCGTTCGGCCCGGGATCGTCGCTGTCGGTGAACCGGCGCTGGCGGGGCTGATGGATCGACGGTGTGTCCACGGGAACAGGGTGACACCTCGACGACGCGTGCGGCACCGTGCCGACGGTATGGACGTCGTGGTTGCGACGGTGTTTCCGTCGGTCGTGGGTTCGAGTCCCACCCGCCCCACCATGTTTGGCATTGTACGAACCGCTCCCTTCGGGGGCGTTGTGGCTGGTAGGGCGGCTGCGGCGGCCTCGGTCGGCGCGGGTCTGGGGACTTTGAAGACTGGTTGGAACCGTCCGGGGCCGAGGATCTTGACTTCGTGGATGAGGGCTTCGACGAGGGCCTTGCGCTGAAGGTCGGTGCCGACTTCGATGATCGTATCGATGTGGTTTGCGATCTTGCTGAGGGTGGCGCGTGGGGGCATGACGGGTTCGTCGTCGATCTGGGCGGTGAGTTCGGTCTGTCGGC